>JAUYQT010000324.1 GCA_030697085.1 Azonexus sp.
ACCAGCCACGAACCAGTTGGCGCAACACAGAAATTTTCTGCGGCGAGCGCAAGCCCTTGCCATGCACGACGCGAACGCAACGTTTGCCGTGATACAGGCACTCCGCCAGAAAACTGGCCAGGAGCAAACGTGCTTCATCGCGATTCAAGCCATGCAGATCAATTTCGTCCTGAGCAACCCAGCGCCCACGCCGTAAATCCCGCAAGACACTGACTGCCAGCCCAATTCTCAGGTAACTTGGTTCGTCGCCACCTTCCAGCCGATCCTGCAGGCTGATGCTACCGTGCAGGCTCTCTTTCAGGGCAGCCCGCTCGTCGGCCAGATGTTGCAGCGGCCGTGGCGGCGGCATTGGCCCACCCAGATGCACGCGGCCGGAGTCGGGCAGTGGCGTGGTATCGGCCACCGCCGCCCGAAAAGCCGCGAGATCGTCTTCGGTCAAGCTGCCTCAGAATTTAGGCGAGTTGATCCAGATAACGCTCGGCATCCAGCGCTGCCATACAGCCTGTCCCGGCCGAGGTGCACGCTTGACGATAGATGTGATCCTGCACATCGCCCGCTGCGAAGATACCGGGGATGCTGGTTTGCGTTGCATTGCCCTTGCGGCCGGTTTCGGTGATCAGATAACCACCTTCCATTTCCAGTTGACCGGCGAAAATGTCGGTGTTTGGCTTGTGGCCGATGGCAATGAATACGCCGTAAACATCAATATCTGCAGTGGCGCCGCTTTGCACGTTTTTGACACGCAGACCCGTTACGCCTGAGTCGTCACCCAATACTTCGTCGATGGCGCTGTTGTAAAGAATGGTGATCTTGCCGGCTTTTTCTTTCTCAAACAGCTTGTCCTGCATGATCTTCTCGGCACGGAATTTTTCGCGGCGGTGAATCAGCGTGACATGGCTGGCGATATTGGCCAGATAAAGTGCTTCTTCAACCGCCGTATTGCCGCCGCCAACCACGGCTACCGATTTGTTGCGGTAGAAGAAACCATCACAGGTGGCGCAGGCAGAAACACCTTTACCCATGAAGGCCTCTTCGGAGGGCAAGCCGAGATACTGCGCCGATGCGCCAGTCGCAATAATCAATGCATCGCAGGTGTAAGTCCCGGCGTCGCCGATCAGTGTAAAAGGCTTTTCGGTCAGTTTCGTCGTGTGAATATGATCAAAAATAATTTCTGTCTCGAAGCGGCGGGCATGCGCTTCGAAGCGGGCCATCAACTCCGGGCCTTGTACACCATCGGCATCGGCCGGCCAGTTGTCGACTTCGGTGGTGGTCATTAGCTGACCCCCTTGAGCCATGCCGGTAATCAGTACCGGCTTGAGATTGGCGCGCGCCGCGTAAACGGCGGCGGTGTAACCGGCGGGGCCGGAGCCGAGAATAATAAGTGGGCTGTGGCGGGTAGCTTGGGACATGATGATCCTCTTGGGTGAATAAGCAGAAAATTATAGCCTTCTCCGGGCTGTCAATTTTTTCAAGTTCCCATGACGTCTGGTAAAGCGGTTTATAATTCTTGCGTAACTACATGAACGGAAACTGATTTATGTCCGCTATCAATATTGGCTTGAGTCTGGTTGTATTGCGCAACGTGCCCTTGTTTGCCGAGTTGAGCGAACCTGAACTGGAAAAATTGTCCAAGCTTTCAGTTCGCAAGCGGGTTGAGCGTACCGCGTTCGTCGTGCGTGCGGGTGACAGCACCGACTCCCTCTACATTCTGCTGACGGGTCGGGCCAAGGTAACGAATACTGACGAAGAGGGGCGAGAAATTATTCTCGCCTGGCTCGGGCCGGGTGAGTTTTTTGGTGAAATGGGCTTGATCGACGGTAGTCCGCGCTCAGCCAATGTGGTGGCTACCGAGGCGTGCGAATTAATGGTGTTGACCAAAGATGCGTTTCAGCGCTGTCTGCAAGATAATTTTCAGGTAGCACAGAAGCTGATGCAGATTCTGGTGCGCCGTTTACGTGAGGCGGACCGCAATATTGAAAGCCTCGCTTTGCTCGATGTGTACGGGCGGGTTGCTCGTTTGCTGC
>JAUYQT010000347.1 GCA_030697085.1 Azonexus sp.
GCCGCCAGCACTAATACCTCCTGATCACGCTGCGGCGTGTGACCGCAATTGGCCAACTTGAGCAATTGCGTCCCTGGCACTTTTTCAGCAATCAGCTCAATCTGCCGCAGCGTTGCATATTCATCATCCTCACCCTGAATCGCCAATACCGGGCAGCAGATTTTCGGCAGGTACGCCTCGATATTCCAGTTACGAAATGGTGGCGTTAACCAGGTATCGTTCCAGTCCGCAAAAACGCGCGGCGCATCAAGATGGTAACGCTCCAGCTTTCGAGGCCAGTCCGTGCTTTCCCAAACCGAACGTGCGCGGCGAATGCCGGCCAGGGTAATTTCCTCGACAAACTCATGGGGCGCCAGCACGGCAACACCCAGCGGAACAGCCGGAAATGTACCGGCAAAAATCAACGCAATGCTGCCACCGTCACTATGGCCGATGAGCAGCGGTCGTTCAACATTCAGCGCCTTGAGCAAAGCCGGCAATGACACTTCCGCCTCGCGATGCATGTAGCCGATTTCGCGCGGCTCGGGATAGGGCTGCGAAACGCCATAGCCGGGACGCGACCAGACGATCAGCCGACAGCCGCTTGCTGCCGCCAGTTTGGCCGGAAAATCGCGCCACATGGCGACACAGCCCAGTCCTTCGTGGAGCAATAGCAATGTCGGCAAGCCTTCGGCCGCAGCCGGAAAATCGCGGTATTCAAGGCGCAAGCCATTGACCAGAATGTGCTTCATGCGTGCAGTAAAAAATCTCGAACAATCGAAATCTGATCGTCGCTCAGGAACATCGGTGCGTGCCCAACGTCAGAAATTTCGGCCAGTTTTGCGCGTGGACCGTAGTCGCCCATTTGCTGCCAGGTTTCGCGCGTCAGCAAATCGGATTCAGCCCCGCGCACGACCAGCGTCGGGCATTGAATCTGCCCATAAAGCGGCCATAAGTTGATGTCCTGATCGACAAAACTTGCCTTGAAAGGCGCCGCAATCTGCGGGTCATAGAGAAACCCCCAGCGGCCATCGGCGCGTTGGGCCACACTGGTCTCCGTCAAATGCCACCACTGCGCCTCGCTTAGCGGGCCAAAAGGAGCGCTGACCACCTTGACGTAAGCGAGCGCCTGATCAAAAGTCGCCCAGGTTGGATCGGATCCGACATAAGTCGCGATACGTTTCAGCGAATCGACGGTAATCATCGGCCCGACATCATTGAGCACCAGACGGTTAATCGGCGTTCCCTCCTGAGCCGCCAGTGCCATGCCGATCAAGCCGCCCATCGAGGTACCGATCCAATCGACACGCTCAACACCAAGCCGGGCAATCAGCGTCACCATATCGGCGACATATTGCGGAATGCCGTAGCCAGCCGGATCACGCAGGCGAGCGCTCTGGCCCCGCCCGACGACATCCGGACAAATCACCCGGTAATGCGTCGACATCGCCTCGGCAAGCGCATCAAAATCGCGCCCGTTACGCGTCAGGCCATGGACGCAAAGCAGCAGGTGCGGATTCTGGCGGTCGCCCCATTCGGTATAAGCCATTCGGTGCAGACCAGATGGGCTAATACACTGGACGTTATGTTGGGTGAATTTCATCGTATCTCCTTAAATTGAAATGTATCACCGGCCATGCCAATAACGGCGATGCTCGTGACGCCAAGCCTTCACCGTGACACCGGGCGGTGCCAGCCGAACCTCAACGGCACCATCGCGATCAGTCCGCCACAACGAGCTGGCCATCGCCTCATAGCGCGCCACCACTTCGGCTTTCGGATGACCAAAGCGACTACGATAGCCGACCGGAATAATCGCCGTCGACGCCCCCACAGCATTCAGGAATGCGGCGGTCGACGATGTTTTTGAACCATGATGCGGCACGAGCAAAACATCGGCCGCCAAATCACCCGGGTAACGCGCCAGCAAAGCCGCCTCGTCCGGCGCCTCGATATCGGAAGTCAGCAACATCCGCCGACCGCTCGCGGTCACCCGCAGCACGCAGGAAATATGGTTACTTTTGCGGTTGACCGCAGGACCAGACGTTGCTTCCGTGGGCGTAGCATAAACCTCAGCGGAGGGATGCAGGACCTCAAAAAGAACGCCATCCCAAACCCAGCGCTGGCCGGCAAAACAAGGCCCCCCCGCCAGTTCGCGCACCGAAGAACGCAATTCGCCCACCGTTAACGCCGACAGCACTGAAGCCGTGCCGCCGGAATGATCGCTATCACGGTGTGTCACCATCAACATATCAATGTGACTGATCCCCAGCGTTCGCAGATACGGCACAACAACACGTTGGCCAGCATCCGACTCAGCGCTGTACAAAGGCCCGGGATCGTAAATCAATGTATGTTCGCGCGTCCGAACGACGGTCGCCAGCCCCTGCCCAACATCCAGCACATTAATCCACGCCGTCCCTTCATCCGGTTTTTCCAGCGGCCAGAATAGCACCGGCATCAATAGGGCAACGCCCAGCAGCCGTCCCGGCATGCCACGCGGTAACAGGCAGATGGCGACACCGAGCGCTGCCACCAATGCCGCCCAAAGCGGTGGCGCCGGCGCTTGCCAGACCGGCCAGCTTGATGACCAGTTGAGGAATAACATCAGCCAGTCCATCACCCAATGCGCCAGCACCAAAATCGGCCACCAGGGAACAATGGCACCGAGCAAAGCGAGTGGCGTAACGATGAAACTGATCACCGGAATCGCCAGCGCATTCGCCAATGGCGAAACCAGTGAAAATTGCTGGAAGACAAGCAGCAACACAGGTAGCGAAGCCAGTGTCGCAGCCCATTGCACGAGACCCCAGGTCCGCATCCGCTGGCGCCAGCCCCGCCCTTCTCCGACTTGCGCCGAGCCGACGTAAAGCAAAGCGCCCACCGCGCCGAAAGAAAGCCAGAAACCCGCTGCCAAAACTGCCCACGGATCAAACAACAGCGCCACCAGCAAGGCCAGCGTCAGCGTTCGGCTGGGCGCCACAAGCCGCCCGGATAGCAAAGCCAGCGCCGCGACCAGCAGCATATAAAGCGTGCGCTGGGCCGGTACGGCAAAGCCGGCAATCAGTGCATAAATGCAAGCCGCCAGACAGGCCGCCAGCAAACCCGCCTTTTGCGCCGGCAAACGCAAGGCAAGACGCGGTACCCGGCGCCAGACAAAATTGACCAGCCAACCAAACAGCGCCGCCACCATCGTCACGTGAAGGCCTGAAATACTCATCAAATGCGTCGTGCCGGTGCGATTGAAGGTGGTCCACAAATCACCCTGAATCGACTTCTGATCACCAATCGTCAGCGCCACCAGCACTCCGGCCCAAGGATATTTTTCGGCCGGTAAAATTTCGGCAAAGGAAGCGCGCACTTTAAAGCGCAGACGCTCGATCATATAGGCCGGCTGCCAGACCATCTCATTCAAGCGGGCCGGCGGGTCAGCCCGAATATAACCGCTCGCCCGAATATTGCGTTCAAGCAACCAAGCTTCGTAATCGAAACCACCCGGATTGGCATTGCCATGTGGCCGCTTCAGACGCACCGTAAAGCGCCAACGCTCACCGGGCTTCACCACCAGTCGTTCCGGCGAATCGCCATCGCGCCGCCCCTGATACCAGGAAAGCATAATGCGCTGCGGCACCACGGCCGCTGCGGTCAACGTTGTTTCAGGGGCAAATTCGAAGCGGGTACCATTACTGAAATCCTGCGGCAACGTCGCGACGACGCCAATCACCTCGATATCGCGCCCCTCCCAAGCCACCGGCAACTCATCAGCCAGCCGAAAATCGGCCCGCCAACCGGCCCAGGCGAAACCAATCGCACAACAGGCAACAATGGCCAGCAATTTTGCCGGCCAGCCCGACCAGCGCAGCCGGGGCAAAATCAGCAATCCACCCGCGAACGCCCAATGCCACCAGACGGGCAGTTCGGGCTGCATCTGCAGCAACAGAACCCCGAAGGCAAAGGCAAGAATATTCAGGCGCATGCTGCAATAATCCTAGATTCCTCAGTTGACTGCTTGCCCCGTCCTGGAAGACCTTGTGAACATTAGCTTCCCCGCCTTCGATGCACGTCACCCAGTGGGTGAGAGCGCTACGCACCTGCTGGCACGTCTGGTCAGGCGTCCTGCTTTGTCGCGCCTCCTTGCAGGCATGAGCCTGCTGCGTCGTTGCTTCGCGCCGGCCATCCCGCCCAAACGCGCCAGCAGGAGCGTCCAACTGAGGAATCTAGGATAATACGTTTATGCGCCGCTACCTGAAAAAATACCTGCCGAATCACGAAACGATCCACCGCAACCCCTGGTTACGGCCATTTGCCTCGTCGCTGTTACACCCGCGACTATGGCACCTGAACCGCCACTCGGCAGCAGGCGCGGTGGCCGCCGGCTTGTTTTGCGGCCTGATTCCCGGGCCGCTACAGATCATCGGCGCAGCGCTCTGCGCGATAGTTTTCAAGGTGAATT
>JAUYQT010000470.1 GCA_030697085.1 Azonexus sp.
AACAGCGGACGCAACGGACGATCGATCAGGCGGCAAGTCAGCGTTTCCTTTTCGGAAGGACGACCTTCGCGCTTGAAGAAGCCACCCGGGATACGGCCCGCGGCATAAACTTTTTCCTGATAATCGACGGTCAGCGGGAAGAAATCCTGGCCTGGCTTGGCATTTTTTGCCGCCACAACGGTGACCAGCACCACGGTCTCTTCCATCGACACCAATACGGCACCGCCAGCCTGACGGGCAATTTCGCCGGTTTCCAGGGTGACCTGATGGTCCCCGTAGGCGAAGGTCTTTTTCACGATATTAAACATAGAATCCTTTCTCTCTCATCACAATGAACAACAAACAACACAACAACAAATGAAAAAAGCGGCCGGGATAATCCGGGCCGCTCTTTCGTGGGCTTCGATCTGTCTTATTTACGCAGACCGAGGCGGGTAATCAGGGTGCGGTAAGAATCAAGATTCTTGCCTTTCAGATAGTCCAGCAATTTACGACGCTGGCTAACCATATGCAACAGACCACGACGGGAGTGGTGATCTTTCTTGTGTTCTTTAAAGTGGGGCGTCAGGTCATTAATGCGCGCTGTCAGCAGCGCGATCTGAACTTCTGAAGAACCCGTATCGCCTTTGGCGCGCTGAAACTCAGCGACGATGCCAGCTTTTACTTCGGTAGTGAATGCCATTTCAAACTCTCTTTCATGGTTACGACGCAGCCCCAGTTTGATAGAGCCAACGCCAAATTAAAAAACGCTTTCCGTTGGCAACGGAAGCCAGCAATTGTACTAGCTTATACGGCCAATTGCACCAATCTCTTCGGCCACAGACGGCCATCCGAACCCGGTTCACCGACACCAATCAAGTGGGCATCAGCATAAACGCGAATTTTTCCGGCAAAACCTTCCGGCAAATCAATGGGGTTACCATGCCGAAAGCGCTCGGCGGCTTCACCTTCAACAGTAAGCACTGGCAGGCTATGCAGCAGGGCGTCAACTGATTGCAAACGCCCTGCCCGCTCACTTTCATTCAACATTTGCAACGCTTCCAACGTCACGGCATGAGCCAGGTCAAGATCAGCAACTACCGTACGACGCAAGGCCGAAAGATGAGCGCCGCAACCTAACGCCTGGCCAATATCGGCGGCCAGAACACGGATGTACGTCCCCTTGCTACAAGCCACACGAATAGTCAGGCTGTCACCAGAAAAATCCAGCATTTCAATAGCGTATATCGTCACGGCACGCGGTTGCCGCTCAACCACAATGCCTTGTCTGGCCAGCTCGTATAAAGGCCGACCATTGAGCTTTAGCGCCGAATGCATCGGTGGGGTCTGTTGAATGGGACCGGTGAATTGCGGCAGAATGCGGAAAATATCGCTTGTTGTGACGTTGACCGCAGCCCTTGCAATAACCTTGCCTTCGGCATCGCCAGAATCGGTTGCAATACCTAGCCTGATGACTGCTTCGTAGGTTTTATCAGCATTGAGCAGGTCGGCCGAAAACTTGGTTGCCTCACCAAAACACAAAGGAAGCAAACCGGTAGCCAGCGGGTCCAGCGTCCCGGTATGACCACCTTTGGCGGCCGAAAACAAACGGCGAACTTTTTGCAAAGCATCGTTTGAGGTCAAACCAATCGGCTTGTCGAGCAAAATAACGCCGTCAACCTGTTTCCAGGTTTTTTTCACTTGCATGACAGCTTATTCTTCCGGTGTCTGATCGCTGATCGCGTTCGCCTGATCGATGAGTAGTGACATACTGGCCCCAAGCTCAATCGAGTTATCGGAGATAAAATGCAGTTCCGGCAAGGTATGAATATGCAATCGCTTGCCCAACTCCCGGCGCAGAAAACCTGAGGCGCGCCTCAGGCCAACCTGCACTTCCTCCACGTGTTCCGAGTTAAGCGTCGAGAAGAAAATCTTGGCATGCGCATAATCCGGCGTCAGTTCGACCGCAGTCAGACTCATCATGCCAACGCGCGGATCTTTCAACTCGCTACGAATCAGATCGGCTAGATCGCGGCGAACCTGCTCCGCGACCCGATCACTACGCTGAAATCCTTTTTTCTTCATTACAGCGAGCGCGCCACTTCCTGAATTTCATAAACTTCGAGCTGGTCACCTTCAACGATATCGTTGTTATTCTTGAGTGACAGGCCGCATTCGAAATTACTACGCACTTCCTTGACGTCATCCTTGAAGCGCTTGAGCGAATCCAACTCACCATCCCACTGCACGATATTGTTGCGTAGCAGGCGAAC
>JAUYQT010000583.1 GCA_030697085.1 Azonexus sp.
CCTTGTAGTCGTGGGCGGAAATCATGCCACCCTCTTTCATATTGACCAGCATCATCTCGAAGGTGGCAATGCCGTTGCGACCGGCGACCGGAATGGCGCGCGGCATCAGCGGCGGCGCGTAGCCGGCGTCGGCCATCGCCCGCGCCTCCTTGATCGCCACGAACAGCAATTCGTTGGCGTTGAAGAGGATGGTGTCGGAAGATTTGGCGAAACCGAAATCGATCGCCTCGACGGCGCTCTTCGCCACCTTGGCCATGGCGATGGTCTGGAACACCGGCTGCAGGAAGTTGAAGACTTCGCCCGGCGTTGCCGACTGGGCGGCCCAGTCAGCCGCCCGAATCGCGAACTCCTTGCAACCGCCGCCGGCCGGAATCAGGCCAACGCCGGCTTCAACGAGGCCGACATAGCTTTCCAGCGCCAGCACGCGTTTGCCGGCGTGCATCACAAACTCGCAACCGCCACCCAGCGCCAGACCCTGCACCGCAGCCACGACCGGCACCTGGGCATATTTCAGCGTTTGCGAAGCGCGCTGGAATTTCTCGACGGTGGCTTCGAGAATATCGAACTGCCCGGCGGCGATGGCTGCTGAAACCTGGGCCAGATTGGCGCCGACAGCAAACGGCGCTTCGTGCCAGATCACCACGCCATCCAGCGTTTTTTCCGCTTGACGCACGGCGGCAATCACGCCATCCAGCACCTCGTCGCCGATGGTGTGCATCTTTGATTTGATGGAAAGGATGCCAATTTTGCCGTCGACCCTAGGGCCAGCAGTTGTTTCTGTAGTCGCGGCATGCCGCCACAGGCGCACGCCATCGTTCTCATAGAGTGTTTCACCGGATTTTTCCGGCGTCGCAGCAGTTTCACCCAGCACGCGTTCGGGGAAAAGCTGGCGCTGATAAACCGGCAACGAAGAACGCGCGACATAGGCATTCTTCCTGGCTGAGTAGGAGCCTTGCGCCGTATGCACACCCGTCCGACCGCTTTCCAGCACCCAACCCGGCAGTGGTATGGCACTCATCGTCTTGCCGGCGGCAATATCAGCAGCAACCGCCTGGGCAATGTCGGCCCAGCCGGCCGCCTGCCAGGTTTCAAACGGGCCTTGCGACCAGCCGAAACCCCAGCGCATGGCAAAGTCGAGATCACGCGCATTGTCAGCGACGTTTTCCAGCTGCACGGCGGCGTAATGGAAGATGTCGCAGAAAATCGCCCAGAGGAATTGGGCTTGCGGCTGGCTCGAAGCGCGCAGCGCAGCAAACTTCTCGGCCGGATTCTTGATCTTCAGGATGGCGGCAACTTCCTCGGCAATCTCTCCGACAGAAGCGCGGTAATCCTGCTTCGCCAGATCAAGCACCTGAATTTCCTTGCCCTGCTTGCGGAAGATGCCGCAGCGGGTTTTCTGACCCAGCGCGCCCTGCCCAATTAGCGCGGTCAACCACGCCGGGGTGGTGAAATAAGCGTGCCACGGGTCGTTCGGCAGCGTGTCCTGCATCGTCTTCACGACATGGGCCAGCGTATCGAGGCCAACCACGTCGGCCGTGCGATAGGTCGCGCTCTTCGGGCGGCCGATCTTCGGGCCGGTCAGCGCATCGACCTCATCGAAGCCGAGGCCGAAAGCGGCGGTGTGATGCATGACAGCGAGAATGGAAAACACGCCGATCCGGTTAGCCACAAAGTTCGGCGTATCCAGCGCCCGGATCACGCCCTTGCCCAGGCGCGAAGTCAGCCAGGTTTCCAGTGCATCCAGCGTGCTCGCATTGGTACTCTGTGTGCCGATGATCTCGACCAGATGCATATAACGCGGCGGATTGAAGAAGTGGATACCGCAGAAACGCGGCCGGATATCCACCGGCAAGCCTTCGGCCAGCGTATTGATCGATAGCCCCGAGGTGTTGGAAGCGATCACCGCATTGGCCGCAAGATGCGGCGCAATCTTGGCGTACAGATCGTTCTTCCAGTCCATGCGCTCGGCAATCGCTTCGATCACCAGATCACACTCGGCAAGTAGCGGCAGATGTTCTTCGTAATTCGCCGCGTCAATAAACTTCAGCTTGCCCTTGTTGGCCAGCGGTGCCGGGTCGAGCTTCTTGAGGCCATCGAGGGCCTTCTTGACGACACCGTTCTTGTCTCCATCCTTCGCCGGCAGGTCAAACAGCACGACCGGCACATTGGCATTGGCGAGGTGCGCGGCGATCTGCGCCCCCATCACACCGGCGCCCAATACGGCGGCTTTTTTTACGATCAGCTTGTTCAAGGCTTGTCTCCTTTAATGGTCTATTTTGTCGCTTCGTTAAATTAAAACGAACGTATGAATTATAGGCTAGGCGTTTCTGCGGTCAACCGTTTTTTCGCGCAAATAATTCAGAAAAAACCCCGGGCTGGCCGGGGTGGAAGAAGCAGAGGACGCGGGATTAGAAGTTGTGATTGAGCTGCAGGGAGAACAGGTCGGCGCGCGTCGTGAAATCACCGCGCACGGTCTGCAAGGTGGCTGTTTCGGCAGTATTGGTGACAGTCCGCGCAGTCGATGAATCCTTGAAGAAGATATGCGCGTAACCCAGGTCAAGCGAGGTGGTTTTGCTCATCGCCCAACGAGCACCCAAAGCGAGCCAGGTACGGTCGGAATCAGGCACGGTCATCGTCCGGCTGGCATCGTTCGGCACGGGGGATTCATCGTAGGCGACACCGGCCCGCAAATTCCAGCGCTCGTTCAATTGATACTTGGCGCCTAGACCAACGCGCCAGCTGTCCTGGAAGTTGTAACGCAGCGGTGCCGAGGCTGCAGCGCCGCTACTGGCGACAAGTGGCACCAGCGCATTGACTGAATGCCAGCCGGTCCAGGTTACATCGGCCAGCAATTCCAGTTGTTCACTGAACTTGTGA
>JAUYQT010000623.1 GCA_030697085.1 Azonexus sp.
TGCGCAGATTGAACTCGGCGTGCTTATTTGGCCCGACGGCGCGGACATCGATCCAGCTTGGCTGTAACAGAATCTCTCAGTGGACAAAACGCGGGTTGTTCCCCTTTAATTTAACGTTGGCGTGGCGAAATAGTCTTCACCACGCCACCGAAAAGTCATGACTTTTCAGACGTCCTTGAAAGCTTGGGCAAGGCAGATCAAGCAACAGACCCTGACCGTCTATTTCGTCGCGCGCGACCCACGGACACCGTGGGCAGTCAGGCTGCTGGCCTTGCTGGTCGCGGCCTATGCACTCAGCCCCATCGACCTGATTCCCGACTTCATCCCGATCATTGGTTACCTTGACGATTTGTTGATTGTTCCGCTCGGGCTGGCATTGGTTGTCCGCCTGACCCCGCCGGAAGTCATTCAGTCCGCACGTGAACAAGCCGCTCGTTTCGCTGGCAAACCAATCAGCTATGGCGCAGCGCTAGTCATCCTGCTTCTTTGGCTGATCCTGGCAGTATGGTTTGTCCGCTGGCTGATCGGCGTTACCGGTTAGTAGCCCCTATCCCTGAAAAAATGCCCCTCACCCCTTATCTCGACACCTTTCCCAAGCTCGGCGAAGCCTGCTTCATCCATGATTCGGCGCAGGTCATCGGCGACGTACAGATCGGCCGCGATTCGTCGGTCTGGTGCAATACCGTGCTGCGCGGCGACGTCAATCGCATCGTCATCGGCAACTGCAGCAATATCCAGGACTTTGCGATGGGCCATGTCTCGCATAAAAATGCGGCAAAGCCCGACGGTTCACCGCTGATCATCGGTAACCACGTCACGATCGGCCATTCGGTGATCCTGCACGGCTGTACGGTGGGTGATGAATGCCTGATCGGCATGGGTTCGATCGTGATGGACGATGCGGTGATCGAAAAGCAGGTGATGCTCGGCGCCGGCAGCCTGGTCTCGCCCGGCAAAACGCTGGAAAGCGGTTACCTGTATGTCGGGCGGCCTGCCGTCAGGGTGCGCGCCCTGAGTGCTGAAGAAATTGCCTATTTGCGCTATTCGGCGGAACATTACGTCCGCGTCAAAAACAACTATCTGGCAACGGCCCAGCCTGCCGCAAACAAATAGAACACCATGAACCTGATTATCCAGGGCGGCGCGCTGCCCACCTTTCTGCTTGAACGCATCGTCGCCGCGACTGGCGCCGCCAATGTCGAACCGCGCCCGCCGCAGGTGGTTCGCCTGCACGATGCCAGCCGGACACCCGAATTCGATACACTGATTCCATTGATCGAAGCCGAAAAACTCGATTGGGCCTTCGTTGACCGCAGCAGGCAGCTTTCCGACTTCGGACTGATCGCATTCGACATGGATTCGACGCTGATCACCATCGAGTGCATTGATGAACTGGCTGACTTTGCCGGCAAGCGAGAGGAAGTTTCCGCCGTTACCGAAGCCGCCATGCGCGGTGAAATTGATTACCGGGAAAGCCTGCGCCGCCGCCTGTCATTGCTTGCCGGCCTGGATGCTCGCGTGCTGGCCCGCGTCTATGGCGAACGCCTGCTGCTCTCGCCGGGCGCCCGTGAATTGCTTGAAGCGGCCCAGAAGGCCGGGTTACGCACGGCCATTCTTTCCGGTGGTTTTACCTACTTTACCGAGCGCCTGCGTATCGAACTCGGTTTCGATTTCGCCACCTCGAACGAGCTGGAAATTTCCGGCGGCAAACTGACTGGCCGGGTTGCTGGCGATATTGTCGATGCCGCCGCCAAAGCCCATCATCTGGCTCGCCTGACAGACGAACTGGGGCTGAAAAAGGAACAGGTCATTGCCTGTGGCGATGGTGCCAACGATTTGTTGATGATGGCGCAGGCAGGACTATCGGTGGCCTTCCACGCCAAACCGGCGACCCGCGCCAAGGCGGATGTGGCGATCAATTTTGGTGGCCTGGATTCGCTCCTGAACCTGTTCGACTGAGTGCGTTCCAATTTGACCTGTTGGGTCATTTTCCGGTTTGAACCGAAGTTGGCGAGCCACCGGACAAAGCGGCTCACTGAGCAGTTGATTGCAAGCGGAACTCTGCAAGGGAATTTGTGAATCGTCTTGTCTCAGCCTTGGCGTTTGCCGCCCACAAACACCGCGATCAACGCCGCAAGGACGCGGTTGCATCCCCTTATATCAATCACCCCATCGCATTGGCCAATGTCCTGGCCAATGAAGGGGATATTGACGATGAGCGGGTCCTGATTGCGGCCATTCTGCATGACACCCTTGAGGATACCGAGACGAGCGAACAGGAAATCATCCGGGAGTTTGGTCAGGAGATTGCATCGATTGTTCTTGAGGTGACTGACGACCCATTACTACCGACGGCTGAACGCAAGCGTCTTCAAGTTGAACACGCCGGCAAGATCAGTCGACAGGCAAAGCTCGTCAAACTGGCAGACAAAATCTGCAACTTGCGGGATATCGCCAGCAGTCCCCCTGCGGGCTGGTCAGTCGCCCGCCAGCGGGCGTATTTTGATTGGGCAAAATCAGTGATCGATGGCCTGCGTGGTGTGCACCCGGTCCTGGAAGAGATTTTCGACGAAGCCTTGAGGCATCGTCCCTGAGTTCGCAGTGGCCGTCCCTTGATCGGCTTCCGAAATGAATACCCGCCTGAGCTGGAACAATGGCAGCGCTGGCCGGTCCAACTTTCGGAAGGAGGCTTTCTATGCTCAAGGAACCAACCAAACTCGATGAACTCGTCAGTCAGGAATACCCGCATGGTTTCCATACCGATCTGGAAACGGACACGGTTGCCCAGGGACTGAGCGAAGCAGTGATCCGGCTCATCTCTGCCAAGAAGGAGGAGCCGGAATTCATGCTCGAATGGCGGTTGCAGGCCTATCGGTACTGGCTGACCATGACCGAGCCGGGGTGGTCCACGATCCACCATCCGCCCATCGACTATCAGGCCATCAGCTACTACTCAGCCCCCAAGTCGCGCAAGGACGGGCCGCAAAGTCTGGCCGACGTTGATCCCGAACTGCTGCGCACCTACGAAAAACTCGGGGTACCGCTGGAGGAACGCGAGTTGCTGGCCGGTGTTGCGGTCGACGCTGTTTTTGACAGTGTTTCCGTCGCCACCACCTTCAAGACCAAGCTGGCCGAACTGGGCATCATCTTTTGCGCTTTCTCGGAGGCGGTACGTGAGCATCCGGACCTGGTGCGCCAGTACCTGGGTACGGTCGTGCCCTACACCGACAACTATTTCGCCAGCCTCAACTCGGCGGTGTTTTCCGACGGTTCCTTCTGCTACATCCCGCCCGGCGTGCATTGCCCAATGGAGCTGTCCACCTACTTCCGGATCAACGCCCTCAACACCGGCCAGTTCGAGCGCACCCTGATCATTGCCG
>JAUYQT010000661.1 GCA_030697085.1 Azonexus sp.
AAGTTCGTACCGATCCTTTTCCTGACCACGGAATCACAACAAGCGCGCAAGGTGGAAGCGAAAGCGGCAGGTGCTTCGGGCTGGATTGTCAAACCGGCAACCGCAGACGAGTTGATCAACACCATCAAACTCGTCGTTCGCTAGGGCAAACCATGCCGATCCAGAATCTGCTCCGGCGAACGCTGCTGGTTGGTTTGCTTATAGGCGTGGGGGTTTTTGTCACGGTCTATTTTCTTAATGGCTGGTTTCACAATACCTTCATTCCGTCCAGTGGATTAAGTAGCCCGCTGGTTTATGCCGTCGGTTCATTATTTATTGTCATCGCCAGCCTGCTCGCCCAACGCGCCATCTCCAAAGCCTTTTACCAGGACATTATGTTTGGCCTGGCCAACGAACAGGAACAGGCCGTTAGTAAAGTCAGCGATGTCGAAACCGTTGGCGAAGAAGTCGCCAAGGAGCTCGAAGGTGTGCGCGGCTTCAATGAAGTGCTGCGCAAACAACTGAATGGGATTGTTGAAACAACCGAAAAAGCCGCTTACGACATCACCAACCGCCTGCTGGCAATTGATGCCGTGGTCAGCCGCCTCGACACTTTTGTCGCCCAGACTGCAAGCGACTCAAATGAGATTGCCCAACATTCGGAAAAAAATATCGCCGGCAACAAGCACCTCATCGACAAGATGGAAATCTATATCAAGCGGCGCATAGATGAAGCATCGAGCGATCAGGAGCGCATCAGCCAGGTGGTCAGTGATGCCCAGGATCTCGGCAAATTGGTCCAACTGGTCAAGGCCATTTCCGGGCAGACCAATCTGCTCGCTCTCAATGCGGCCATTGAGGCCGCCCGGGCTGGTGAAGCGGGCCGTGGCTTTGCCGTAGTGGCTGACGAAGTGCGTAAGCTATCCACTGAAACGGATACTGCGGTCAACAAGATAAATCACGGCATAAATGCGGTGGCCGAAAATATCCGCCAGCAGTTCCAGGACAAACTCAACCACAGCAATGTCGATGCCGAACGGGCCACCCTCACCGAATTTTCGACACAATTGACCAATCTCGGCAATGGCTACCAAACACTGCTTGAGCACGACATGAATACACTGAAAACGGTCAAGGAATCCAGCAGTGAACTGGCCGGCATGTTCATGGATGTTCTGGCCAGCGTGCAGTTTCAGGACATCACGCGGCAACAGATTGAGCAGGTACAAAAAGCCATGAGCAAGCTCGACGAGCATGCTGAAACCCTGGCCCGCCGCATCAAGGCGTCCGAAGACTCCAATTTCCAATATGTTCCGCTCGCCGAGCATCTCGATCAGCTTTACAGCACTTACGTGATGGATACCCAGCGCGCCACCCACCAAGAGGCGACGCATCACGCCACGAATGCCCGCGCCAGCAAGGCACCCGCTGCATCCCCCAAAATCGAACTGTTCTGATGAAGCCAAAATGAGCGCCAAACACCGCCTGAGCATTCTCGAAGATCTGACCATTTACAACGCCATGGGCCAAAAACAGCAACTGCTTGACGCGCTGAGCTCAACCAGCGGACTGGAACTCGATCTTTCCCAAGTGGGCGAAATTGACAGCGCCGGGCTGCAGCTACTCATTCTTGCCAAGCATGAAGCCGCCCGCCAGCAAAAAGATCTCGCCATCGTCGCGCATAGCCCCGCCGTGCGCCAAACGCTCGATTTCTGCAACCTGGCTGCCTTTTTTGGCGACCCGGTAATCATCTCCGCCCACGAACAGGCCTGAGGTAGACCATGGACGAACTGACCAGCGTATTTATCCAGGAAGGCCGCGAGCAATTGCAGGCCATGGAAAACGGGCTGCTCGAACTAGAGCAGAACCCGGACAATCTCGACAACATCAATACCATTTTCCGTGCCGCCCACACCATCAAAGGGGCTTCCGGGGTTATCGAATGTCATTTCATCGAAAACTTCATGCACAAGGTGGAAAACGTTCTCGACCGCCTGCGCAACAGCGAGATCCGTGTATCCAGCGATCTCACCGGCCTCTTGCTGCGCTGCTGCGACCAACTGGGCGGGCTGATGAGCGTTCTCGAAGCCGGCCAGCCGGAACCCGATGCAGACTCAGTGGCCAAGGGTGACGCGCTGCTGATCGAACTCGGCGCCTATACGGTAAATCCAGCAGCCGGTACCGGTAGCATTATCGAAGCCGAGGCGGAGTATCACGCCTCCGGCGGCGGTGTCGTGATCACCGATGCCTGGCACATTTCGGTGCGTTTCGGCCCCGACGTACTGCGCGGCGGCATGGACCCACTTTCCTTTATTCGCTACCTGGCCTCACTCGGCGAAATTCTCG
>JAUYQT010000666.1 GCA_030697085.1 Azonexus sp.
ATTATTTTGGCCTTGAACTCACGTTTATCAGTCAGGCGAACGGTGACCTCATCGGCCCCTTCGACGACATGAGCATTGGTTAGAAGATAACCATCGTTGCTGATAATGAATCCTGATCCCAGCGATTTACTCTCGAATTCACGCGGCACATTTCCACTGGGTGGACGTGGAATAAAACGCTTGAAAAACTCAAATGCTGGATCATTTTCATCGAACGGGAATGGCATTACCTGAGCCTGGCCGCGGTTTACCTGGGTGGTGCTGATGTTGACCACAGCCGACCCCTGCTTTTCAACCAACTCAGTAAAGTCCGGCAGGCCACGGGTTTGTGCAACGGCGAAGGAAGAAAGGAAACACAGCGAAAATACGGTGATAAGACGTTTCATAAACGGCAACCTCCAGATTCAGCTAAGAACGGGAAATGATATAAGGACGCTCAGAAAAATTTCCAGCGCTATCTCTGGCGCGAAAACGAATATAAATGAAGGAAACCACAAGTCCTAGACCGGCCCCAAGCATTGCACCGACATCTCCGCCAAGAGGCGTACCGAGTGCCGCACCGGCGATTGTTGCGGTCAACGGTATCCCGTAGGCCAAATTTGCCGTACGACGAACACTGCCTGCCGCAATGGCTACTGTCACCCGATCTCCCAAGCCCACATCCAGCGCGTTATCCACGTGATAAGTTTTCGGGCCACTGCAAAACATCTGTGTCAGTTGCTGCCCACCACAACCACCTTTTTCATGGCAACGCCCACAACCACCGGCTTCGATTTCCACAATGGCCTGGCTACCCTCCAGCGCCCGCACAACGGCGTGGATGGTGCTCACTTCTTGAACCTTGCTCACCAGCGTCGATCCGGCGCGATATCGAGCAGAGGCCGAAGTTTTGCAGCCACCGACTCGCGCGCCCTAAAAATACGCGAACGCACCGTTCCAATCGGGCAATCCATGATCCCGGCGATCTCTTCGTAAGACAGCCCTTCTATTTCACGCAGAACAATAGCTGTGCGCAACTCATCGGGAAGCGCGTCAATAGCGCCATTCACCGTCTGGCCAATCTGCTTTGAAAGCAAAAGGCTTTCCGGTGTATTGATGTCGCGTAACTGACTGGCGTCCTCGAAAGACTCCGCCTCTTCAGCGTCGTACTCAGTTGAGGTCGGCGCGCGGCGACCTTGGGAAACAAGATAATTTTTCGCCGTGTTTATGCCAATTCGGTAAAGCCAGGTATAAAAAGCACTGTCACCACGAAAGGAAGGAAGGGCACGATAAGCCTTTATAAAGGCCTCTTGCGAAACGTCCTCAACCTCAGCCTGATCTCGAATAAAGCGCGATAGCAAACGTCCCAGCTTGCGCTGATATTTGCTTACCAACTGGTCGAAGGCGCGCTGATCACCGCCTTGCGCCCGCTCGACCAGCGCCTGATCAATCTCGCGCTCACTCATTTTGCATTTCTTCCCTGCGGTTAGTCATTATTAATTTTCTTGACTGAAGTATAGCTCAGCACTTTTTGTGCTGTAGACAGGTAATTATCCTTAATTGTGACTCTCTGTAACGAAATGAAGTG
>JAUYQT010000719.1 GCA_030697085.1 Azonexus sp.
ATGGTGGAGCTGCGCGTGCCGATCAGTTTGAGCACGGCAATTTCGCGAATCTTGCCGAGCGTCATGGTGTAGATGATGAAGGCGACAATGGCGGCGCTGACGATGGCGAGAATGACCAGAAACATGGCGATCTGCTTGGCCGAGGTGGCGATCAGCTTGGCGATCAGGATTTCTTCCATCTGCACCCGCGTGTAGGCCTGCAAGTGCTTCCAGCGGCGGATCGGCCTCGCCACTTCTTCCGGCGTATGGCCGGCCTGAACGCGGACCAGCACGGTATTGACGTTGCGGTTGCTGGCTTGCGAGGCCTGAATGGCCTCCAGCAAGCCGGGAACGCCGGGGCGGTTGAGGCCGGGGTTGGCTGCCGTGCGCGCTCGTTCATTGAGAATGGCGTCGTTGTCTTTCAGGAACTGCGCTTCCTGCGCGTCCTTCAACGGAATGAAAACCATCGGGTCGCCGCCCGAAGAAACCATGCGCCGGGTCAGGCCGACCACGGTGTAATCGTGGCGGCGAATCCTGATTTGCTCGCCGAGTTGAAAGCCGGTTTTGACATCGGCCACCGCTTCGTAATGGCTGCGCGTGATCTGCCGGCCCGCTGTCAGATAACCCGGTTCACCTGGCTGCCCGGGCTCGAAGCCGACGACCATCGCCCGCACATCAGTATCACCCCGGCGCACCTGCATGGTCAGGTAAGTGACATTGGCCGCCTGCGCCACGCCGGGCATGCCGAGAATGCTGCGGTAAACATCGTCATGCAGGCTGGAAGATTCGGCATAGGGGCCGAGGGTGTCTTTCTGCACGATCCACAGATCGGCGCCGCTGTTGTTGAGCAGCACTTTGGCATCATCGACCATGCCGCGATAAACGCCGGCCATGGTTAACGTGACACCAATCAGCAAGCCCAGGCCAAGTCCGGTAAAGGCAAACTTGCCCCAGGAATGCAGGATGTCCCGCCCGGCCAGGTTGATCATTTGCCTGCCTCGGCTAGCGATTCAACGATTTTCAGGCGGCTGTTGGCAGAGATTTCTTTCGCGCTATGCACGATCACCTGCTCGCCGCCGCTCAAGCCGTCGAGGATTTCGACTTGGCCATCGAGGCTGCTCTGGCCGGTTTTAACGGCGACGAACCTGGCTTTGCCTTCGTGATAAAGCCAGAGGCCGAGTTGATCATTCAGGCGTTTCAGGCTGGCATTGGGCACCAGAAAACGGGCTTGAGTCGTCGGTAATTTCAGCGTGACCTCGGCCAGTTCGCCGACTGAAATGCCGGCTGGCAGAGTATCGAAAGCAATCTGGGCGATACGTTCTTCCGTCACGCTGTCGCTGACCAGATCAAGCCGGACAACCTTGCCGGCCAGCAAGCGGGAAGGGTTTGAGCGCAAGGCGATCTCTGCCGGCAGGCCAACCGCCAGACCCGCCGAGCGACCCTGATCGAAACGCGTTTTGACCCACAAGCTGGCCGGTTCGATCAGTTTCAGGACGGCCTGACCGGCAACCACGGTCGACCCAGGTTCGGCATCACGCATCGTGACAATGCCATCGGTCGGCGCCAGCAGACGAATATTCTTCCGTTGTTGGCGCAGGCCATCACGTTCGGCAGCAAGGCGCAAGCTATCCTGCCGGGCCGCCGCCAGATTGGCCTCGGCCCCGCTGACGCCGGCTTGGGCCGAAACTGCTTCCTGCTGTTTGGCCTCAATGGCGCTGCTGCTGACAAACCGCTTTTCGCCCAAATCCTGATAGCGTTTGACGTTCATCCCGGCCAGCTGGTTACGCGCCTGGGCATCGCGCCGCTGGGCATCGCTGGCGGCTATCGTGCTACCGGCGCGGGCCAGCGAAGCTTCGAGGGCAGCGATCCGTTCATCCAGATCAACCGGGTCCATC
>JAUYQT010000733.1 GCA_030697085.1 Azonexus sp.
AAGATATGGAACAACGCCCAAGGCAAGGCAAGTGGTAATTGGTACAAGCCGATCAATGCAATCAGGATAAACACCATTTCACCGGCGTACATGTTACCGAAGAGTCGCAAAGATAACGAGATCGGCCTGGCGATTTCCTCAACGATACGGAACAGCAGGTTGACCGGAGCGAGTTTGAGACCAAATGGGACTGCGAACACTTCATGCATGAAGCCACCGAATCCCTTTACCTTCAGGCCCATGAAAAGCGAGATAAAAAACACGGTAATCGACATGGCAAATGTCAGGTTGGGGTCGGTGGTCGGGACAAACTTGAAGGGTATGTCGTGATTGCCAGTTGCCGCCTGGAGCGCGACGGGCAGGAAATCCACCGGAATCAAGTCCATGGCGTTCATGACGAACACCCAGACAAAAATGGTGATGGCCAGCGGCGTGACTAGCGCGCTCTTGCCATGGAAAGTATCACGCACTTGCTGGTCAACCAGACCAACGACCATTTCAACGAAATTCTGCCCACCAGAGGGTACGCCGGCGGTGGCTTTACTGGCCATCAAAGCCATGAAGCCAAAAACCACCAGGCCAAGAATGCCGGACACAAGTAGCGTGTCCAAATGAAAGGTCCAGAATCCGGTACAAACCCCATCAACCTTTGCACTGTCAGCACAGACTGCCAGATTGGTGAGGTGGTGTTGAATATAACCAGTGGTGCCGCCTTCTGCGCTCATTTTTTCTCCAGTCCGCTTAACGTCGTTTAAGCAACGCCAGCCAGTAGATGACGAAGGTTGATGTATAACCAAGGAAGAGCGGTAACACAGCCACTTCCTTGTACTGCAAGAACACTAGTGCAAACCCACCGAGAGTGAGGACAAACTTAAGTCGCTCTCCAGCAGCCTGCGCTCGATAAACTTTGACCGGGTCGCTACCGACGCTCATTCGCAAAGCTCTCAGGACGTACCCAAGATTAGCGACAAAACCGATTGATCCCCCGATCAGAACTGAGACTGCTGCATTTATATTTGCAAACACCCCGACAATAATTGCCAGAGTGGCTGCTAATGCCGCCTGGCGACTGAGAATCCAGCTTACCTGCGGATGCAAAACATGCCTCGTTCGAAAACCGCGTGAGTGTAACGGAGTCCACTAGATGAGTCAATTTCTGTAACAGATAAATTGAGGGTTTTCCCGCATAAACAGATAGTTCTGATAGGTGACATGAGTTACGGGCGAATTCGTGAAAGGAGGCCATCAAGTTGTTCCAGGCTAGCGAAATCAATCGTGACCTTGCCAACCCCCTTCTTGTTAGCCTTGATTAAAACACTGGCCCCCAGGCCGTCCGATAATTCTTCCTGCAAGCGCAGCAGGTCACGATCAATAACCTTGACCGGCGCACTTTTGGGCGGATTCAACAACTGCTGAACCAGGCGTTCCGTTTCTCTAACTGACAAGCTTTTTTGCACCACCCGCTGCGCCAGGCCAACCTGCTGACCGCTCGATACCGGCAATAATGCCCGGGCGTGACCCATGTCAAGCTTGCCGGCCAGCAGCATTTCCTGAACTGTTGCGGTCAACTGCAATAAACGCAATAAATTCGTGGTCGCAGGGCGTGAGCGACCGACGGCATCCGCCGCCTGTTGATGCGTCAGGCCAAATTCGTCGATCAGGCGTTGCAAGCCCTGTGCTTCCTCAAGCGGATTGAGATTTTCACGCTGGATGTTTTCGATCAGCGCCATGGCCAGCGCCTGCTCATCGGGAATATTGCGAATCAGCACCGGCACTTCAATCAGGCCGGCCAGTCGCGCCGCCCGCCAACGACGCTCGCCAGCGACAATCTCGTAGCGCTCTGCACCCGGCGTGTTGTTGATGGCACGGGCCAGAATCGGCTGCATAACGCCTTGTGACTTGATCGAAGCCGCCAGTTCAGCCAGCGAAGCTTCATCCATCTGCGTTCTCGGCTGGTATTTGCCGGGGCGCAAGCGCTCAATGGGCAGACTGCGCTGTTCGTCAGCATGCGGTTTATCGCTGCCGGAAAGCAGAGCGTCGAGGCCGCGGCCGAGTCCTTTCATCTTGATCATGGGGCGACCCTTTCGAGAATTTCTTTGGCGAGCGCGGTGTAGGCTTGCGCGCCCTTCGAGCTTTTATCAAAGGCGATGACCGGCTTGCCATAGGATGGCGCTTCGGCCAGGCGCACATTGCGCGGCACGATGGTTTTGTAAACCTTGTCGCCGAAATGATTTTCCAGCTCATTCGAGACTTGCTGGGTCAAAGTGCTTTGCGCATTGAACATGGTGCGCAGCAAGCCTTCGATTTCCAGGCGCGAATTCAAATGGGTACGCACCTTGCGCAAAGTTTCGACCAAATCAGACAAACCTTCCAGTGCGTAATACTCACACTGCATCGGGATTAACACCGAATCCGCCGCCACCAGGCCGTTGACCGTCAGCAAGTTAAGGGCTGGCGGACAATCGATCAGGATGTAATCGTAACTGGCGTGGCCGGCCTGCAGCGCATTTTTCAGGCGGTATTCGCGCTCGCTCAGATCAATCAGCTCAACCTCAGCGCCAGCCAGTTCGCGGTTGGCCGGTAGCACGTCAAAGCCAAACTCTGTCTTGATACACACTTGAGCCAGCGTCGCGGCACCGATCAGCAATTGATAGACGGTCGGCAACGCTTCCTTTTTGGTGATGCCCGAGCCAGTCGTCGCGTTACCCTGCGGGTCGAGGTCGATCATCAGGACACGCAACCCCTCGGCGGCGAGCGAGGCGGCCAGATTGACCGCCGTGGTCGTCTTGCCGACACCGCCTTTCTGGTTGGTTATGGCAAGTACTCTCATGACCTGACTTTCAAAATAATCAAATGTCTTTCGGCCAGCACACCCGGCACACTGAGCGGAATGACTGCCTCAACGACAATATCGGCAGGTAGGGCATTAATTTCAGCATCCGGACGAACGCCTTTCATTGCCAGCCAGCGGCCACCCGGTGCAAGCAGATGACGGGTCAGGCTGACGAAAAGTGCCAGCTCGGCAAAAGCCCGCGACGTAATCTGAGCAAACTGGCCACTCATTTCCTCAACCCGGGCGTGGTGGACCGCCACATTTTTCAAGCTCAACTCGATTGCAGCCTGCTGCAAGAATGTCGCCTTCTTCTGCACGGTATCGACCATGGTGACGAAAAGCTCGGGGCGGGCAATGGCCAGTGGAAGGCCCGGCAAGCCGCCACCGCTGCCGACATCAAGCAAATTTCCGTTACCGACATGGGGCAGGATAACCAGCGAATCGAGCAAATGGTGCGAAATAGCCTGCTCAGGATCGCGTAGCGCCGTCAGGTTATAAACCTTGTTCCACTTGAGCAGCAGGTTGCGAAAGTCGAGCAACTTTTGTTGTGCCGTGGCTGGCAAATTGATCTCGAGGCTCGCCAGGCCGGCAGAAAGTAGATTTGAACTCATACGGCTTGTGACAGGTTATGACGCTTGAGATGAATCAGCAGCAAGGAAATCGCCGCCGGCGTCACGCCTTGAACACGCGAGGCCTGGCCAATGGTCTGCGGCCGATGCTGTGCCAATTTCTGCTTGACCTCGTTGGAGAGGCCCGCCACCGCAGCATAATCCAGCGTCTCCGGCAGAACCGCGCTCTCGTAAGCGGCCGAGCGCAAAACCTCACCCGCCTGACGGTCGATGTAACCCTGATATTTGGCTGAGATTTCCAGTTGCTCAATGACTAATGGATCACTGACCGCCTCGCCGGCACCGGGCAAAGAAAGCAAGGCGCCATAGCTGACTTCTGGCCGACGCAGCAATTCAAACAGGCAATATTCATGTTCGATCATCTTACCCAGCACGCGAACGGCATCCTCGGCCGGCAACAGTTTGGGATTAACCCAGGTCGATTTCAGACGCTCCTGCTCGGCGGCAACCGCATCACGCTTCTGGCAGAAGGCTTCCCAACGCATGTCGTCGACCAAGCCCAGTTCGCGCCCCTGTTCGGTCAGGCGTAAATCGGCGTTGTCTTCGCGCAGGCTGAGACGGAACTCGGCGCGGCTGGTGAACATCCGGTAAGGATCGGCCACGCCGCGCGTAATCAGGTCGTCGACCAACACGCCAAGATAGGCTTCGTTGCGCTTCGGGCACCAGCCTTCCTGGCCACGGACGTAGCGCACCGCGTTGACGCCGGCGAGCAGCCCCTGGGCAGCGGCTTCTTCATAGCCGGTAGTGCCGTTGATCTGGCCGGCGAAGAACAGGCCACGGATGGCTTTGCTTTCCAGCGTGTCCTTGAGGCCGCGCGGGTCGTAGAAATCGTATTCGATGGCGTAGCCGGGGCGCAGGATGTGGCAGTTTTCCAGACCGCGAATCGAGCGTACCAAGGCCAGCTGAATGTCGAAGGGAAGGCTGGTGGACACGCCGTTCGGGTAAATTTCGTGCGTTGTCAGTCCTTCCGGTTCGAGGAAGACATTGTGCTTGTCCTTGTCCGCGAAGCGGTGAATCTTGTCCTCAATCGACGGGCAATAGCGCGGCCCGACGCCTTCGATAACGCCGGTGTACATCGGCGAACGGTCGAGGCCGCTGCGGATGATGTCGTGGGTGCGTTCGTTGGTCGCCGTGATCCAGCATGGCAACTGTTTCGGGTGCTGGGCGACGTTGCCGAGAAAGGAGAACACCGGCAGCGGATCGTCCGAGTGCTGCTCTTCCATCACCGAAAAATCAATCGTCTTGCCATCGAGGCGCGGCGGCGTGCCGGTTTTCAGTCGGCCTTGCGGCAACTGCAATTCTTTCAGCCGCGCCGCCAGCGATACCGAAGGTGGATCGCCCATCCGGCCACCGGTGTAGTTTTCCAGACCGACGTGAATCTTGCCGTTGAGGAAGGTGCCTGCGGTCAACACCACGGAACCGGCCAAAAAACGGATGCCCAGCTTCGTTACCGCGCCGGCCACACGGTCGCCTTCGACTATCAAGTCGTCGCAGGCATCGGCGAAAAGGGTCAAATTGGGCTGATTTTCGAGTCGACCGCGGATCGCCTGTTTGTACAGCACCCGGTCGGCCTGGGCGCGCGTCGCACGTACCGCCGGGCCTTTCGAGGCGTTCAGGATGCGGAACTGGATACCGGCTTCGTCGGTGGCCGCAGCCATCGCGCCACCCAGCGCATCCACTTCGCGCACCAGGTGCCCCTTACCGATACCGCCAATCGACGGATTGCAGCTCATCGCCCCCAGCGTGTCGAGGTTGTGGGTCAGCAGCAGCGTGTTCGCGCCCGTCCGTGCTGCGGCGAGTGCCGCTTCTGTGCCGGCATGGCCGCCGCCGATAACAATGACATCGAAACGGGTGGGGTAAAACATGGGAGCGGTTATGTTGCAGCGCAGTATGGGGAGTCGGATTTTACGTCAGAGGGCTGAAAAATCACAGGTTTTTACCCCTGACTGAAGTTTGCCCACTGACTGCGACCAATACCTGAAGTCAACGATGCTGAGGTCTGATTTCTCATCTATCTTGCTCCACCAGCCGATCTCAAGTAACTTCCAAAAGACAATTCCAAGCTAGGCAAAAGCATGAACCCCCTTGATAACGATGAGATGCTGCTCGTTTTGCAGCAGACCCTGACCAAGAAGCGGGTGTTGATCGTCGACCGGCACTCGCCGGCCCGTGATTCGTTGCGCCTGATGCTTGCTGCGCTGGGCGTGACAGCAGTGCACGGCGCCGGCAGTTCGGCAGAGGTGATTCGCCAGGTCAACGCCAACCGTTTCGACATCATCCTTTCTGATTTTGTCCTCGACGATGGACGTGATGGCCAGCAACTACTTGAAGAGTTACGCCATGCCCATCTCATTCCACTATCAACGGTTTACCTGATCATTACCAGCGAACGCGGCCATGCCAACGTCGTCGCACTGGCTGAACTGGCGCCGGACGATTACCTGATCAAGCCATTTACTGCCGATCAGTTGCAGATTCGTCTGGTCAAGGCCATTTACAAAAAACATGTGCTTCGCAAAATTTACGAGCAGATAGAACGCGGCGCATTACAGGAAGCCATCGTCGCCTGCGACCGAGTCATCCAGCAACAGCCCATTTACATGTACGACGCGCTGCGCTTCAAGGGTGAGTTGCTGCACACCCTGGGCCGCACCCAGGAGGCGGAAAATGTATTCCGCAGTGTGCTGGCCGGCCGTGTCGTACCTTGGGCAAAAATGGGTCTGGCCGTCGCCCTGCGTGATCGCGGCGCGCTCGATGAAGCCGGGCAGCTTGCCGAACAAGTAACGCAGGAAGCACCGGAATATCTCTCTGCCTATGATTTTCTTGCCTCAGTACACGAAGCCCAGGGCAAGCTGCATCAAGCGCAGGAAGCCTTACAGCGCGCAGCCGACGCCTCGCCGCTCAATACCGTGCGCCAACGCCTGGTGGGCGATGTCGCCGCCCGTAACAAGGACCTGCCTGCGGCAGAAAAAGCTTACGGCAAAGTAATCGAGCGCAGCCGGGGGTCGAGCCTGCGAACAGTAGACGACTTCGCCAACCTGTCGCGGGTTCTGGTTGGGCGCGGCAACGTGGCTGCTTCGCGCAAAATCAGTGCTGACATGAAACGCGAGTGGCGCGGCGACAAACAAGCCGAACTGGCTGCGCTGATCACGGAAAGCCTTTGCCTGGACGCCGAAGGCTCCCCGGAGAAAGCAACGCAGTTAGTCAGCCAGGCACTGGAACTGCAAACGCTGGCCAGCGCCGAAGCCGGTGAAAAAGGCAAGCACCTGTCGCATCGACTAACGGTCGACCTCGCCCAC
>JAUYQT010000785.1 GCA_030697085.1 Azonexus sp.
ACTGGCGAGCAGCAAATCAGCCTTTCGCGCCTCAACGCCGGCCACATCAGCGGCCTGGTGGCACTTGATCAGCGCTTGGCCGACTTCATGCAGGCGAAGGTGGGCTCGCTCGACGTTTTTGAAGCCATCCAGTGCTGCATAACGTTGGCCAACGCCGTAGTACCAGTGACTGAAGCGACAAGTTTTATCGTCCAGCCCCGCAATGGCCTCGCTGCCGATCGGGGCATCGAGGTAGCCATGAATGGCCGCCACCCAGCGTTTGTGGTCGGCCTCGGCCACCATCATTGGCAGATCTTCACGCGACCAATTGAAAGCCGTGGCCAGGTTCCATAATTCGTCGGTGCGGAAACCCTGAATCCAGGCGGGCAAGGATGCAGCCGGCATCGGGCGGGCAATGCCATAACCCTGAGCCAGATCGCAACCCAGTAGCAGCAAGACCAGTCCATGCTCAACGGTCTCGACGCCTTCAGCAATCACCTTGCGCTTGAAAGCCTGAGTCAGGCCGATAACGCCTTCGACGATCGCCAGGTCTTCTGGATCATTTAGCATGTCACAAACAAATGACTGGTCGATTTTCAAAACATCGGCCGGCAAGCGACGGAAATAGGTCAGTGAAGAGTAACCGGTCCCAAAATCATCGAGCGCAAAGCTAACGCCCAGCCGGCGACATTCAACAAACAGTTCGGCGACCAGCGCAATATCATCAAGGACTGCTGTTTCGAGAATTTCCAGTTCAAGTTGACCGGGTTGAACGCGGGGATGCTCAGCCAGCAGTTCACCGAGGCGTCGGGCAAAACCAGCGTGCTGCAAATGATCGCCGGCAATATTGATACTGACCGAGAAGTCGAGACCTTGCGCCGCCCAGGTATCAAGTTGCTGCAAGGCTTCGCGGATCACCCAGTCGCCCAGTTCAATAGCCAGCTCGCTACCTTCAACGGCATATAAAAACTCACCCGGCAGGAGCAGACCGCGCTCCGGGTGCTGCCAGCGAATCAGGGCTTCGGCCCCAATCACGCTCCCCAGACGCATATTCACCTTGGGCTGGTAATAGAGTTCGAACTCGCCGTTCGCCAGCGCGTGACGAATCTGGCCCAGTTCTTCACGCCGAACCCGGGCCCGGCGGTCGTTTTCCGGGTCGAAGAGATGGTGCCGATTGCGCCCGGCCTGCTTGGCGGCGTACATCGCCTGATCGGCATGGCGGAGCAGCGTGTCGGCGTCGGAGCCATCCTGCGGGTAAAGGGTGACACCGATGCTGGCTGAAATCGAAATTTCATGACTTGTGATCACAAAGGGCCAGTTCAGCGAATTAATCACGCGATTTATGGCAAGGTCGCACTCATGCTCGTTCTCAAGTCCGGAGAAAAGCAGCACAAATTCATCGCCACCGAGCCGGGAAACGGTGTCACCGCCACGCATACAGGCTTTTAAACGCTGGGCGACTTCAACCAGCAGACGGTCGCCGGTGGCATGGCCGTAGATGTCGTTAACCGGTTTGAAGCCATCAAGATCGAGATAGCAAACGGCCAGCGCCTTGGCGCTCCGTTCGGTTTGCGCCATCGCCAGCTGCATGCGGTCGCCGAGCAGCATGCGGTTGGGCAGTTGGGTCAGCGCGTCAAAATGCGCCAGATGTTCGAGGCGATCTTGATGCTCCTTGATCAGCGTGATGTCCGTAAAAATACCGACAAAATGTGAAACCTCGCCAAGGCGGTCACGTACGGTTGAGATCGTCAGTTGTTCAACGAAAATTTCGCCGGACTTTTTACGATTCCACACTTCACCACGCCAATAGCCCACTTTCTGAATGGTCTGCCACATTTCCAGATAAAACTCTGGCGTGTGATGCCCGGACTTAAGCATGTCAGCGGTTTGGCCGAGAGTTTCGGCCCGCGGATAACCCGTCAATTCGGTGAAGGTTTCATTGACATCGACGATGCGCCCACGCGGATCGGTAATCATGATGCCTTCATGGGCGTTGTCAAAAACGCTGGCCGCCAGCTTTTGCCGTTCTTCGGCCTGCAGGCGTTCGCTGATGTCCTGCGAAATACACAGAATGGCCGGCTGACTGTCCCAGTGACCTTCAACCACCCGGGTTTCGACCATAAACTGGCTACCGTCGGCACGGCACAACGGTAATGAGCAGTTGCGGTGTTTCCCGATAATGAGTTCATCGAACATCACGTCGAGTATTTTCTGCGCTTCTGGCGGGTGGACCGCAGCAATCGACTGGCCGTTGAGTTCCCCGGGGGCGTAGCCGAGCAGTTCGCTAACGGCACGGTTGTAATGCAGGATTATGCCTTGCGGGCTGACGATGAAAAGAAAATCACGCATCGCATCGAACAAACCGGCAATATTTTGTTGCGCTTGTTTCGCCGCAGTCTGCGCCTCAACCCGGATCAAGGTTTGGGCAAAGTTCGTGCGGAGCGACTGTAGCGCGAGGATAGTGCCATGCGAAATCTGGTCGGTATTGCGCCCAGCCAGATTGATGCTGACGACCGCTTGGCCATCAACAACGATAGGCAGGATGGCGACACAGCGAACACCTTCGGCCTGCAGGTGCGGGGTGAGCGAAATAGTCCGCACCGTCCCGGCCTCTGAACCTTCATGACCACTACAAACAATCTCGCCCGCCTGAATGAGCTGCGCCCGGGGCGAAGCAGCGGCAAACTCAGTGACCGCCGCAATATATTCGCTGGAAAGGCCGCGATGTTCAATCAGCCGGTAGCCACCTTGAGGATTCTGTAAATAGATGCCGCCGCACTCGAATTCCGGGAAACGTAGTGCGATGTCGAGCAATACGGGCAAGAGCTCATCCCGGGACTTTCCATTGGCCAGTACTTCAGCCAGGTCACGCTCGACCATCAAACGCTGGGCGGCCGACCGACGTTCGCAAATATCCTGGACTGAGGCGATGACCACCTTCTGGCCAAAATATTTAGCTGGGCGCATGCGAATCTCGGTCGGGTAAATTCGCCCACTGGCACTTTCCGCCCAGACCTCAAGCACTTGGGGCTTACCGGCCAGCGCGGCACTGAAACGTTCGCCGACTTTGCTTGCGCTATTCAGCCCTTCAACCAGAAGGTTTTGGTAGGACACGCCGAGCAAAGCACTACGCGGATAGCCGGAAAGCTGTTCGACGCGAGGATTGAGGTCAAGTAAAAGGCCGTTTTGATCGAGGATGAAAAGCGCGTTATCGACGCTGTCGAAAATCCCCCGGAAGGTGGTCAGGCTGGCTGCCAACTGGTCGGCCTGACGGTGCTGGGAGATCACCAGTGCGGCTAACTGGCTAGACAGGCGAAGCAATTCTTCCTGCTCCGGCGTCGGGATGCGGGCCTTGCTGTGATACGCGGCAAAGGTGCCGAGCAGTTCCCCGTCCGGGGAAAATATCGGCTCGGCCCAGCCGGAAGAAATGGCGCTAACTCGGGCAAATTCGTGAAAGCCTTCGCCCTTGGGGTCGTTGAAAAAATCTTCGACCACGACGCGGCTTTCCCGGTAAGCCGCCGTCCCTGAGACACCCACTCCTTCAGCGATGAGCATACCGTCAAGTGCGGCCCGGCTGGCTTCGGACAAACCAGGCGCGGCGCCCAAACGCAGGCGCTGGCCATCGGCACTGACCAGCAGAATGGAACAAAGAACGCCGGGCAACTCGGTTTCGGCCGAAATGGCAATCAGTTCGAGCAGGCCATCCAGGCGTTCGCCTCGCAACAGGCCGGCGAGGGCGGCGTTACGCATGACGACCGCCTCCTCGCTGCGTTTGTGCGCCGTAATGTTGCGGGCAAAACCAACGGTGCCGATGGTCTGTCCCGTGCTGTCGATAATCGGCGCCTTGTAGGTTTCATGCAAAACACCGACGCCCTGGATGAGAATTTCTTCAATGACGTATTTCTTCTCGCCACTGAGCATTACGGCCGCATCATCGGCGCGATATCGCTGTGCCAGATCGGCGGGAAAATAATCCTCGTCGCGCTTGCCCTGCATCGCCTGGCTCGATGCTGCGCCGACTGATTCGGCAAATTGACGATTGACGCTGCGAAAGCGTGATTCGCTATCTTTCAGCCAGACGAGGTAAGGAAAGTTGTCGAGCAGAGCGCGTTGATAGCGTTCGTTACGGCTGATTTCCTCATGGGCCACCGCATTGGCGGCACTCAGTTCACGCCGGTCGCTCAGTGCGCCATCGAGCAGTTCAATTTCCAGCGGACGCACCAGACAATGTTCGGTCAACAGACCGAGCAAGCAATTGCTGCGGTCAACCACCACCAGATGCCGAAAACCATGATCGAGCATTAACTGGGCGGCTTCATTGAGCGGCGAATCGAGCAATACGGTCACGACGGGTTGCGTCATCACGTCGCCCAGCAAGGTTCTGGCGGGCGAATCGAGGTAGAAACGGACGACGTCACGCTCGGTGATAATGCCGAGCGGCCGCTCTCCATCGACCACGACGACACAGCTTTGCCGCGTCGACTCCATGGCAGCGAGGGCGCTATCGAGCCTTGCCTCAACCGGCAGACGGGGGAAATCACGCTCCATCAAGGTATCGACGTTATTGAGCTGACTGAAGAAATCCAGCCCGAGATGACGTTGAAAATCGGTTTCCGTGACCACACCCAACGGCTTGCCTTGCCGATCAGTCACCACCAGATGACGAATGCCGCGCAGCGCGGCGCTCCGGTAAGCACTGCGAAATTCCATATCTTCGCTGACGGTGAACACCGGGCTGCTCATCAGCGTGGTGATGGGTTGCGCCGAATCGTGCGCTTCGCGCATCGCCCGCAAAATATCGCGCTCGGTCACAATACCGAGTATTTTTTCGGCATCAATGACTATCACTGACGAAATATGCGCCCCCATCATTAATGATGCGGCCTGGGCAATGGTGGCAGATGGGGCGACGCGATCCGCGTGGTGCGTCATGAGCTGGAAGACTGTAGGCATGGGCGAATGGTATTACTTTTGTAACAGGGTCGGGTTAACTGCGGTCAAGCTGAAACAATTCATAAAAATTGGCGAGTGGCCGTGCTGCTGCGCGACAACGCGCCTGACAATGAGTACAGATGACACCCGCGCAGACCATGAAATACGCCCCGCCGGCACGCCACATATTCGCGACTATAAACCTAAATCCGGCAGTTACCCTGTCATCGCAAGCCGTTCAGGAGGGTGCCATGGCGGCAATGGACAGGTAATTTTCGCCACCACGTAGGCCAGGAAGGTCTGCCAGCGGTCAGCCTGAGGCAACTGCTCCGCAACAGC
>JAUYQT010000404.1 GCA_030697085.1 Azonexus sp.
AGACCGCTGGCAGACCTTCCTGGCCTACGTGGTGGCGAAAATTACCTGTCCATTGCCGCCATGGCACCCTCCTGAACGGCTTGCGATGACAGGGTAACTGCCGGATTTAGGATTACTTGTTTCAGCGCATGGCGTCGTCGCCATCAGCCCACCCTCGTTGGCGGAAAATCGCTGTGATGGATTTACTGTGCAAGGCGCGTGCCATATGCTTAAGTCGCTGATTTATCGGTACTTATCAAAGTACATCGGCAGCGGTTCGCACCAAAACGAGGCATGCCACGCTATTGCGGTGCAGTATTTCACAGTCTGGTTTGTTGCAAGGCTTCAAGAAGCGCGCCAAAGTGCATCGCAAATGCAACTCAAAGGAACACTGATGAAAACCGCCACCTTTCCCTCTTTGCGCGTCACGCCCGAACTGAGGCAAGCCGCCGAACAAATTCTGCAGGAAGGTGAAACTCTCTCCAGTTTCGTCGAACAATCAATTCGCGAAAGTATCGGACGGCGTCAACACCAGCAGGAATTCACCGCCCGCGGTCTGCGTTCGCGCGACGAGGCTCGTCAGAGCGGCAAATACGTCAGCGCCGATAGCGTGATCGGACGGCTGGAGGAAATGCTGGCAACAGCCAAGGGCGCCAAGTGAGTTATCGGGTACGGTTTACGCAAGATGTCGAAGCCGACCCGCTCAGACTCTACGAATGCATCCTGACAAAAGATCAAACGGACTGGTCACTGGCAAGCCAAGCACTTGAAGCCATCAAAAATGGCATCCGCAGCCTGGAACTCTCACCATTCAGCTATCGGAAGGCAAGCCCGGCCAACCCGTTCCTGCGGAAACTGTTCATTCCATTCGGCGCTTCCGGGTGTGTCGCTTTTAGTCAAGATCGACAACGACCAGACAGTGACTATTCTGGCGGTACGGCAACAGCTGGAAGAGGATTACCAATGAGGCTTTGGCCCATGGATCAGGCCGGCAAGCAGTTGGGATATGCCGATCACGAACAGACTTTTTCCCGCGATTTGCATCGCGCTGCGTGATATTGTCGTGCGGAAATACAAGACTTTTCAGACGCCATTTCTTCGAAGCCCACCATGCCAACCATCAGTCAGTTCTTCGGTATCGTCATCCAAATGTTTTGGCGGGAGCATGCACCTCCTCACTTCCATGCGCTATATGCAGAATATGAAGTGCAGATAGATATTCGCACGCTGGAAGTAATCGTCGGCCATCTGCCCAAGCGAGCCTTGGCCCTCACGGTAGAATGGGCGATTGAGCACCGTGCCGAACTGATGGAGGACT
>JAUYQT010000839.1 GCA_030697085.1 Azonexus sp.
TGCGCCGCACTAACGCACGGCAACGAGGACTATCGCCAGTTCGGCTTCGATAGCGGCGTGGAGTTTCCGCCCCATAACCTACGCACGGGGAACGTCAACCATAACATTAGGTTCTTTGGACATTTTCGGGGGAACGTCATGCAGTACGCCGATATTGCCCGCTCCTATCTCGACCGCAACTATGCTTCTCCGCGTGTTTTCAGGACCGTCTTCCCATCCTGGGACAACACCGCGCGCACCGGAGATCGGGCGCTGGCCGTGCTTAACGGCACGCCCAAAAACTACGAGTTCTGGCTCTCCGCCACGATCGACCGTGCACAGCAACCTGACAACGACACGCCCATGGTTTTCATCAACGCCTGGAACGAGTGGGCGGAAGGCTGCCACCTCGAGCCAGACCGCCGTTTCGGCCACGGCTTTTTGCAGGCCACGCTGGATGCCAAGACAGGCCTGCGCCGCTTCGCCGACTTCTCGGACACGGGTCTGCCACACTCCAACGAAACGCCGCACAAGACATTCTGGAAGGATATCGGCGACGTGATCCGCTATCACGCATCACTGCGTGTCGGTTGGCTGAAGCTCGCGATCAACCGCCGGCCGTGGCTTCGCAGCCTGCTGCTGCGTCTTGTCGGCCTGCGCAACCGGTTCCGCTAGAGCCGCGTGTCAGCATGGCCGGAAAAAGCCATACAGGCAATACTGTCGCAAGCGCGCTTCCAGAAAGCCGGAACGGCAGGGCATGTGTATGATCTCTTCGCAGCCGAAGCCGTTGCGCCGCAAGCAGGCAACGAGAGCCTTCTCGTCGTAGGAGATTTTGTGGTCTGGGTCGGCGGCGAAACCCCGTCTGCCCGGCACACCCACAACCAGGGTACCCTTCTTGCGCAGAACCCGCCGGATCTCGCCTAGCAGCGCTAGCGGCGCCGCCAGATGCTCCAGGACGTTATCCAGCACCACCCCGTCAAACGCCGCATCGGCAAAAGGTAGGAGGTCAGGTGCCATCAACTGCGCATCCAGGGCCAGTCCCCGGCACCAGGCAACCGCATTGGCATCGACATCGACCCCGATCGTTCCGGGGCGGAAACTCAGGAAGTCACCGATGCCGCAACCGACATCCAGGACGCGGCCAGAGAGCTGGCGGCAAAGACGCGGATAGAGCCACAACTGGCGATACAACAGACCGGATAGCCTGCGTCCCCGTAGATAGCCGAAATAGCTGGCC
>JAUYQT010000842.1 GCA_030697085.1 Azonexus sp.
TCGATGATGTCCGCACCTTTTGACTGGGCGTTGTCGTCGAGCCAGTTCAAGCTATCGCCGTGCTGGCGGATATCCTTGATCGGGACGTTGTAGAGGTTGCTGATCTTGCCGATGTCCTCGCCGATCTGTTCGGCCGGCAGGCTGAAGGCGTCGGCCATGACGGCGGTTGCCTCGGCGTAGATGAGCAGGTTTTCCTTGCCCTGTATGCCCATGCGGGCGCCGCCTTCGACAATGGCGGCGATATCCTTGGCCGCCATCGGCAGGCGCTCGGACATGGCTTTGATGGCCTCGCCAATCTCGAAGTAGGTGGCGGTGAGTTTTCCGTTTGCATCGCGCGCGTCGTCGACCTGTCGGGCGACCCCGAGCATGGCAGTTTCGAAGGTGGCGTATTCCTGAGTCGCCTTGACGACCGGAATGGACATTGCCGCCCCGCCGGCTGCAATGCCGGCGCCTTTTGCCATGACGGAGCGCGATTTCTGGCGGGCGGCGTCGATGTCTGCCCGTATCCCGCGCATTTGCTGCTGCATCTTGTTGTGCTTTTCAATCGCTTCGGTCTGCTTTTCAACTGCAGCGGTGGCTTCGCTCATCTGCCCCTTGAGGTTTCGCTGGTGCTCGGATAGCTTTTTTGTGTCAATGCCAACTGCCGACAGCTCGCCGCGAAGACGCTGTTTTTTCTCGGTCAGCCGATTGACTTGTGCAGCCAGATGCCGCGCTTCTTCTGTCGCTGTCTTGAAGTCGCGCTGCATCTTCGTAGTCGGCACGCCGGCCTGCATGGCTTTTGCCATTTGTTCAACGCGCTCGCGGGCTGTCTTCAGGTCGTTTCCGGTAATGCCAAGCGCCTTGTTGGTGCTGCGGAACGAGTCAATAAGGCCTTGCTGCTTTTCGAGTTCCTTGAAAGCGTCCTTTGTCGCCTTTAACTCTTTGGCGAGCGCACCGCTAACCTTGTTGATGGCCTTCGCTGAAGCGCTGAATTTGTCGACCGCAGCGAAGATGACCTTAAGTTCGAGTTTGTCGCTCATTCGGAAGCTCCGGATCGGCGGTCGGCGTGGTCGCGCCATTCGGCCAGTTCGTTGAGGTCCATGGCGTCCAGGCTGGCGAGACTCCAGTGGAAGACGACAGCGATGTCGGCCATGTGGTTTTCTACTCGGTCTGGGATAGGAACTGCTTCTCCGCCTCCGCGAGGAGCGAAGGCGGCAGCAAGAAATTTGCGAGGGCGGCGCCCATCTGCAGGAGGTCGCAGGGTTCGATTCTGGCCATTTCCTGCGGGGTGATTTGCGGGTCGCTGATGCGCGGGATGACGGTGCAGATGGCGTCGGTGTTCAGATCCAGACATTCGCGCAGGCTGACGCCGCGCAGGGCGCCGGATTTCGGTTTGTGCAGGGTGATCTGGCTGACTTCGGTTTCGCCGCGCTTGAGCGGGGTTTCGAGGGTGATGAGGGTGTTGTCCACGGGGTCTCCTTGAGTAGTGCGGGGATGTCTCCGACATCAGTATCGGAGACATCGAGGGCGGTCAGGCCAGGCCGATGGCTTTGCGTTGCTTGTCCATCATGTCTTTGCCGTCGACGGTGAAGATCATGGCCAGGGCGTCGATTTCGATCAGGACTTTGCCGTCGACCGTGAGCTTGTAGTAGCTGCAGGTGGTCTTGATCTTGGTGGTGCTCTTTTCGCCGATCTTGGCGTTGCCGAAGTCCATTTCCTTGTGGCGGCCACGGACGACGATTTCGATGGCGGTCACGTCCTCGGTGTCTTCACGCTGGTAGGCGCCGGCGAAGCGGAGCAGGTTGGCGTTGGTTTTGGCGGCGCCGTACTGCTTGACGGCGTCGAAGAGGAAGCCCATGCAGGTCCAGTCGAGTTCGATCTTTTCATTGCTGATGTCGATTTCGACGGGCATGGGCATGCCGGCGCCCTGGAAGTCTTCCATTTTGCGGGAGAGTTTGGGCAGGCTGACTTCTTCGGCGACGCCCATCAGGCTGTTGCCGTCGTTGTAGAGGTTGAAGTTTTTGAGAATGCTGGGTAGGGCCATTTCGGGTTGCTCCTATCAGGCGCCGATGCGGGCGGCGAAGTCGGCCAGGTAACGGTCGGTGATGCGTTGTTGCAGCATCAGGTTTTCGAGCGGCGGGACGGGGGTGTAGTCGTAGTCGATGTAGAGCTTGCCGGCCTTGAGGGTGACTTCGTCGTTAAGGCTGGGGTCGTACCAGGCGCGGCCGTCGATGATGTAGCCGTTGGCCTTGAGCTCGCGGAACTTGGCGTTGATGCCCTCAATAATGTCTTTGACCAGGGACGGGTGGAGCGGCTTGTCGACGGCCCAAAAGTGGGCTTCGGCCATGGTGTCCATCAGGACCTGGGCGGTGCGGACGTAGCTTTCGAAGGCGAAGAGTGGGTCGGCGGTGCAGGTGCGGCTGCCCCAGAAGCGGTAGCCGTCGCGGCGAATCAGCGTGGTGACTTCGGCGGCGTTGAGGTAGCCGGCGTCGGTGCTTGGGTCCTGCAGGTCGAAGAAGACATCCTTGCTGATGCCGGTGACGCCTTGGACGGGGATGTTGGAGAGGGTTTTGTGCCAGCCGATTTCGTCGTCGAGCTGGGCGCGCAGGCCGAGGGCGCGGGCGACGCCCGGGGCGGTGACGGTGGCGCTGGTGGCGGTGTCCCAGGACTTGAAGTCGGGCCAGATGACCATGACTTCACGGTCGCCGAAGTTGTCCCGATAGGCGACGGCTTGTTCCTTGGTGTCGCATTCGGCGGCGGTGACGTAGGCGAAGCCGCGCAGTTTCTTGGCGATGCTGACCAGTTCGGTAGCGACGGGCAGGGTGTCGAGGCCGGGGACGCCGAGGATGCGCGGCTTGATACCGAACTTGGCCTGGGCGGTGAGCAGGGCCTGCAGCCCGGTGTATTGGCCGCCAGCGGTGACGGTGCCGATAACGTTGCTGGTGGTGGCGGCAGCGTCGACGCCGGGTTCGACGCGGACGACGATGCAGACCGGGCTGCCGTGGTCGGCGATGGCGTCGAGCGTCTTGGCCAGGGTGCCGAGGATGCCGGCTTTGCCGATGGCGCTGCGGACGTCGGTGACGAGGACGGCGGTGTTGAGCGGGAAGAAGGCCGCGGCGGCATCGGCGGCAGTGGCGACGAAGCCGATGACGGCGGTTTCGATGGTACGGATCGGGCGACGGCCGTCGGATAGTTCGACGACGCGTACACCGTGGTGGTAATCGGCGGGCATGGGCAGCTCCTGTTAGGGTGTGCTGCCCATGGTGCCGGCCACGCGCGCGGGAGTCTTGCGGTGGCGGTTGTGGGCGGGTCTGCCACACCCGATTTATCAGATACGGAGCTGGACGTGATGGCAACCGGACGCGGGCATTAGAATGACAAGAAACCTTTACTAAACTTCAACAATTTCGGAGAGTGCTATGTCTTGTTTTTCGGTAGGTACTGTTGAGATTCTCGGCCAAGAAAAATGGGTGGTGGAAAGGGGCTCAATTCAGGTTGGCGGCCCGTTCGACACTAAGGGGGCAGCCGAAGAACTGCGCCAGGAGATGGAGTCCGCCTTGGCCGAGGCAATACAGAAAGCAGCCGAACAGTCCTCAGAGTTTGACGAAAGAACAAAACCGAATGGCGAGTTTGTCGCCACGCCAACATTTATCAACAAGCATTACGTTATCTTCAACGAAGGGCGCAACAGTCTCCGCATCTTTGCCCGTAGGCCATTCGATGACGAGAAGATCGAACTCACCCTGGGGACGCAGATCCATTTCAAATTCATAAACGGCCTAGTCAAATCGATGGACAAGGAGATCGACTCGGGACGTGGCTCGGGACGTTCAAGCTAACCCAGCCACCCTTGCGGCCCGAAGCGATCAACTGCAGCTGGGTAAAGTTGGCACATCCAGCCCGGCGCACTGTCTTCGCGCAGCAGTCGGGCAAATAGCGTGACTGAAGCCGCCTTGCTGATCCCGCGCAGCTCGCTGCGGAACTGGCAGAGGACATCATGGACGAGCGAGGCCCGCCAGGTGACCGGGCGCCCGTCCGGGCCGAGCGGGCCGTCCCAGATGCCAAGCCAGAGCCTGCCGGACAGTTTGACCGAGGGGCTGCAACCGTCCCAGGCGTAGCCAGCGGCGACGAGCAGCATGCCTTCGCGGATGGTCAGCCACTGGTTGGCGAAGCTCACCGCCACCAGCTCGCCGGCGACGATTTCATGCTGGGCATTGAGGCGGTAGCGCCAGGGCATTACTGCGCCTAATCGTTGGCCACGGCCACCGGCCATGCCCGGTCACTGCCCACGATGGCGGCGATCAGGGTGACCAGGTTGGCGGCCAATGTCATCAGGATCGAGCCGCCTCAGAGGCTGAGGCGGGCGAAGTAGCGCTTCACTGCACCTGCCCAGACAAGATTTCCGCCTTCCGGGAAGGAACATCCAGTTCGACACCGGCAGCTTTTACAGCCGTCAAGGTGTATTCGACGGCGGCCTGCACAGAGCCAAGCCCTAAGTCGACCACGTCAGTTCGTGGATCATCCAGCAGCCCCCAGAAGTCCTCAAGGAAGTCGTCAGTTGAACGAAGCTGTTT
>JAUYQT010000056.1 GCA_030697085.1 Azonexus sp.
CCATCAGCCAGGGGGAGTGGATGTATTTGTTGGCAACTTTAGCCAGTTCCGGCACGTAGCGGCGGATAAATTTACCGTCCGGGTCGAATCTTTCTGACTGCGTAATCGGGTTGAAAATCCGGAAATAGGGCTGCGCATCGCAACCGCTGGATGCAGCCCATTGCCAGCCACCGTTATTGGCCGAAAGGTCGAAATCGTTGAGTTGTTCGGCGAAGTATTTTTCGCCCAGTCGCCAGTCGATGCCGAGATCCTTGGTTAAAAAGGAGGCGACCACCATGCGCAGGCGGTTATGCATCCAGCCGCTGCGATTGAGCTGGCGCATCGCCGCGTCCACCAGCGGGTAGCCGGTGCGGCCGGCGCACCAGGCGGCGTAGGCTTCCGGCCGCTTGGCCCATTGAATGGCATCGTATTCCGGCTTGAAGGCGTGGCCGACGACGCGTGGAAAATGGTCGAGGATCATGAAATAAAAGTCGCGCCAGATCAGTTCGCTGAGCCAGACATCCGCCTCTTTTTGCTGGGCAAGGCGGACCAGTTCGCGGATCGAAATGGTGCCGAAGCGCAAATGCACAGAAAGGTAGGAAACGCCTTTCACCGCCGGGAAGTCGCGCAGCGCGCCATAACGCTGGATGCGTCCGGCGCTGAACTCATCCCACAGCGCACGGGCGCCGGACATGCCGGGCTGGATACCGAGTTCATCTAGATCAGTCGCCGCAAAGCCGATGTCAGCCAGGCTGGGCACCCCGGCCAGTTCGCCGCCGGCGAGTTGGCCGAAGTGCTCACCTTGACATCGATAGGTGGCGCAGTCGGCTGCGGTCAACCGCTTTAACCAGGCATTTTTGTAGGGCGTGAAGACTGAATAAGGCTTGCCCTGCTGGGTCAGCACTTCATTGCCGGCAAAAATGACCTGATCCTTGAAGGTGTGGAAGGCGATGTCGGCGCTCGCCAAATCGTTTGCCACCTCGGTATCGCGCTGCTTCGCCGCCGGTTCGAAATCGCGATTGGCAAATACGGCGGAAACACCCAGCTGGCGAGCGAGCGCAGGAATTTCATCAGCCGCCTGGCCGTGGCGAACAATCAGCCCACCGCCTTTGGCACGCAGCGCGGCATCGAGTTCGAGCAGGGATGCGTGGATGAAATGGACGCGCCGATCCTGTTTCGTCGGCAAGGCATCAAGAATCTCGTGGTCAAAAACAAAGGCGCAATAAACCGCGTTTGCGTCGGCCAGAGCGGCGCTCAAGGCGGCGTGGTCATGGTCGCGCAAATCGCGGCGGAACCAGACAAGGGCTTTTTCAATTTTCATGGTTGGTTTGTACCCCGACGGCGATTAAAATTCCAGTCATGGAAAACCTCAATCTCACTGATAACTTCTTGATCGCCATGCCGGCGCTCGAAGACCCGTATTTTGCCCATGCGCTGGTCTATATTTGCGAGCACAACGAAAATGGTGCGTTGGGTATTATTGTCAATCGGCCAATCGACATGGATCTGGCTAGCCTGTTCGATAAAATTGATATCAAGCTGGAAGCCGAAAATCTGGCCAGACTGCCGGTTTATTTCGGCGGTCCGGTGCAGCTTGATCGGGGCTTTGTGCTGCATCGTCCGATTGGTCAATGGCAATCGACGCTGGTGGTCAATGATGAAGTCGGGTTGACCAGCTCGCGCGACGTGCTGGCCGCCGTTGGCAGCGCCGGCCTGCCTTCGGAAATCATCGTCACCCTCGGCTACGCCGGTTGGGACGCTGGCCAACTGGAAGAAGAATTAGCCCAGAATTCCTGGTTGACCGTAGGCGCCAAGAGCAGCATCTTGTTTGACCTGCCCCCGGAAGAGCGCTTGCCTGCCGCGATGCAAAAACTCGGCATCAGCTTCACGCAGCTCTCCGACGTCGCCGGCCATGCCTGACGGCACGGTGCTGGCGTTCGATTTCGGTGAAAAACGGATCGGTGTCGCCACCGGCGAAACCTTGCTCCGTTCGGCCCATCCGCTCACCACTATTCATGCGGAAACCAACGACGATCGATTTGCCGCCATCGGCAAGCTGGTGGCCGAATGGCTGCCGGTGCAATTGGTCGTCGGCCTGCCCATGCACGCTGACGGTACGCCACATGAAATGACCCGTCTGGCGACAAAATTTGCCGAACGCCTGAAACGGCGCTTCAACCTGCCCGTTGGTTTTGCCGACGAGCGCCTGACCTCGCTCGACGCTGAAACGCGCCTGCGTGAAACCGGGCGCAATAGCAAACGTGCCAAGCCCCTGCTCGATGCGGTGGCGGCCCAAATCATTCTTCAAACCTGGTTCGAAAGCCCGCAGCATGTCACTCTCACCTAGTTCTTTGCCCGACGCCGAGGCGCAGTGTCGCCAACTTGCCGAGCTGATTCGCCCGCATCTGCATCGTAAACCGGCGCTCGTCGGTATTTTTAGCGGCGGTGCCTGGATCGCCGAGCGCCTCAGGGAATTGCTCGATCTGCCGGAAGAGATAGGCCTGATCGACGTTTCCTTTTACCGCGATGATTTCGCGGAAAAAGGTCTGCATCCGCAAGTCAGGCCGACAGTGATTTCCTTTGATGTTGAAGGCCGTCACCTGATTCTGGTCGATGACGTGCTCTACACTGGCCGCACGACGCGCGCCGCGATCAACGAACTTTTTGACTACGGCCGGCCGGCCTCGGTAGAGCTGGCCGTGCTGGCAGATCGCGCTGGGCGTGATCTGCCGGTGGCGCCGACTTATTGCGTCTGGGATGTGGCCCTGCACCATGGCGATACGCTGGTGCTGGCCAAGCAAGACGACGGTCAACTCGCCTGGAGGCTCGAAAATGCATAATCCCCAGTTGAATAAAAATGGTGATTTGATTCACCTGCTCTCGATTGAAGGGCTGCCGCAGCGCATCCTGACGCAGATTCTCGACACCGCCGAATCCTTCATGGAAGTCTCGGCTCGCGAAGTGAAAAAGGTGCCGCTGCTGCGCGGCAAGAGTGTTTTCAATCTGTTTTTTGAAAACTCGACGCGCACCCGCACCACCTTCGAGATTGCTGCCAAGCGCCTGTCGGCCGATGTGATCAATCTCGATATCAACAAATCCTCGGCCAGCAAGGGCGAAACGCTGCTCGATACCATTGACAATCTATGCTCGATGCACGCCAACCTGTTTGTCGTCCGCCATGCCTCAAGCGGCGCGCCTTATCTGATTGCCGAGCACCTGCTGCGCGTTGGGCGTGATGACATTCATGTCGTCAATGCCGGTGATGGTCGCCACGCCCATCCAACCCAGGCGCTGCTCGATATGTACACCATTCGCCATTACAAAAAAGATTTCACCCAGTTGCGCGTGGCGATTGTCGGCGACATTCTGCATTCGCGCGTCGCCCGTTCCGACATCCACGCGCTGACCACGCTGGGCGTTCCCGAAGTCCGTGCCATCGGCCCGGCAACTTTGTTGCCCAAGCATCTCGACAAGCTCGGCGTGCATGTTTTC
>JAUYQT010000065.1 GCA_030697085.1 Azonexus sp.
ATACTGTGGTCTTCCCCGCAGATGCCGCCAGGACGATCTCACTCACCTTTGCTCGAACCGTATAGTCCTGATAAGCCGGCAACGCCACAGCCGCCAAAATGCCAATAATCGCCACCACGATCATTAACTCAATCAGCGTAAAACCTTTTTGAACGTTTTTCATTTTGCGACTCCTTCGTGTTTGGGTAAATCCGGGGGGAAAAGTTTTTCCCGGTATCACTCCTTTCGCACACAATATGCCAAGCTGAAAATGGCTTAAAATCGCCCAAATCCCCGTCAATTTCGAGGTTTGGCACGACTTTTCGGGATTTGTGGCACTGAAATATCGGTGCCAACTGTGCCAATGCAAAGATTCATGGAGGCGATGTAAAAATGGATTTCGATACCGTCAGTCTGGAAGCGGCAATAGTTATCAGTGGCCTGAGCAGAAGAACGCTCTGGCGACGTATCGCCGAGGGGGCGGTGCGTAAAGTGGAGTCTCAGGGGGGGGGGGGGGGGGGCTGCAGCGCTTTTTATAAGTGACAAATTTGCGCGTGCCGGTCTGGAATTCGCCGCCGAGGATTGCGCACTCCTGGCTAAAGCCGATCAAGGCGATAGCGAAGCGCAAACGGCAATCGGCCAACATTTCTTTCTGGCCCGTCGTTACTCGGCAGCGGTTTTCTGGTTTCAATTGGCCGCGGCTCAGGGCGATGCCGATGCAATGCAGTGCCTGGGTCAGTGTTACGCCTCGGGAAGCGGGGTTGCCAAGGATGACAACTTGGCGCTGATGTGGATTGCCAAGGCGGCCGCGCAGGGCCATGTGATCGCTTGTCGGCAGATGGCCGAATTGCAGGGGCGGCCCGGAATGGCGCTGAGATCAGGTCATTGATTTTGAAGTGCCTGAATAATTAGAACAATCAGGGGCAGACTCGACATGATCCCGCGTATTCACAGTCTGGCTGATTCCGTTGAGGTGGCGCTGGATTGGGAAAAGCTCAGGCGGTATTTGCCGGGTTGAAATCAAGGTCGTTAAAAACTGCATTAACGGTGATCGGCACATTGACGCTGCTCAGCGTCAATGCATCGCTTGGCCGATAGGTGCCGGTTAACCGATGACTGGCTTCCCGACTCAGCCTGCCATTGGTGCAGATTCAGGCGGGGGGCAGCGACGAGGCGCAGCCATGAAACGATCATCATGGCTGATATAAAGATCATCAATGAGTCACAGAAGATTTCCGACAGGCGCGGGAATGGGAAACTGCGCCGGGAGGTCTGGATTGATGAGGTCACAAAAAAAGTGACCCGCTACAACCTGGCCTACCTCAATCACAACATCCACTCAGGCGACAACGGTCGCGTAGTTGGTTACGACAATGCCCATGATGGCCATCACAGACACTATTTCGGTGTCGTTGAGCCTATGGAATTTGTCAGTTTCGAAGAGACTGAAGAACGCTTTGAACAAGACTGGATTGCCCTAAAGGACAGTAAATGACCAAGCTCACCCTCAAGACAGGAAGGGAAGAAGACTTTTTCAAGCGTGGCCGCAAGTTGGCCAAGCTTGCGGATCGTGGTGAACAGCTACCTGACGAGCGCATTGTCAGCTTTGAAGATCCTGCCGATCTGATGAGGCTCATCACGTCAGCTCGCTTGGCGCTGTTCCGTGCAGTAAAAGAGATGCCGGGTTCGATTACTCAGATTTCGGAACGGCTGCATCCGGATCGTAGCGCGGTGAAGCGGGATATCGATGAACTGGAGTGTGCTGGACTGGTGACGATTGCCGAGAAGGTGCTACCCGGACACGGACGCATGAAGGAGGTTCGAGCCACTGCCAATCGGTTCAGTCTACAGGCTGAGGTGGCCTAACCGCAGCCGGGGGATCTCTGTTTCAGGGGGAAGTCAGGAGATAGAATCCCAAATGGGCCGGTCACTGACACCAGGCTCAAGTCACAGGATTCCAACAAAAAATCGGGCCTTCCCGGTCTTTTTCATTACAGCGTCCACTGGCCCGGTAAGGTTTTGGTGCTTGAGGTTTTTCCCTTGTTTTTTGGCTTTTATTCGGGTTGACCGCAGCGGCCTTGGTTTTCGATGTTGGCTCGTCTGCTGCTTTGGTCAGCCTGCCATTGGCGTCGATTCAGTTGCGGTGACGGGCAACTCTCCTTCGTGATGAATGCGTTTGAGTGCCACCTGTTTTTGTAGCTCGCGAAAGTCTTTTTCTCGGCCATGTAGCGCGTATTGGTTGCGTAGGTTGCTGAAGGTTTTTTTGGCTTCCGGGCCGGCCATGAGTTTTTCGGCGTGGCGGTCGGCCAGTTCGTTGTCGTTGA
>JAUYQT010000139.1 GCA_030697085.1 Azonexus sp.
ACATCAGCATCACCGTACTCGATGATACGCGACGCTTCGCCAATCGAATGGGTGCCTGTCGTACAAGCAGAAACATGGGCAATATTTGGGCCTTTAAACCCATAAATGATCGACAGATTGCCGGAAATCATATTAATGATTGAGCCTGGAACAAAAAATGGGGAGACCTTGCGGATACCGCCAGTAAGGTATTCCTCCTTGGTCTCTTCGATCAATGGCAGACCACCAATACCCGAACCAATTGCAACGCCAACCCGCTCAAGGTCGACCGCATTTTCTTTATCCAGACCGGCATCACGAACCGCCTGAATACCGGCCGCCAAACCGAAATGAATAAATGTATCCATGCGGCGAGCATCTTTGGCTGAAATATAGTCGGTGATGTCAAAGTTTTTGACTTCACCAGCAATCTGAGCCGAAAAAGTTGAAGCATCAAATTTAGTAACATGGGAGATACCGGAGCGACCGGCCAGAATATTCTGCCATGCCTCTTCGACGGTGTTTCCGACCGGGCTAATAATACCCAGACCGGTAATTACGACTCTGCGACGTGCCAAGGTTCACTCCGAAATCAAATGCGGCAAGGCCGGCCAAGGGGGCCGGCCTTGCCTGAGTCAACGAGAATTAAATTACTTCTTGTTGGCGAGGATGTGATCAACCGCTTGCTGCACGGTCGTGATTTTTTCAGCTTGCTCGTCAGGAATTTCGCACTCGAACTCTTCTTCAAGCGCCATAACCAGTTCAACGGTATCCAGCGAATCAGCGCCCAAATCATCGACGAAGGAAGACTCGTTTTTGATGTCCGCTTCGTTCACGCCCAACTGCTCGGCGACAATCTTCTTGACGCGCTCTACGATGTTATCCATTAGAAAAACTCCTTCCCTCTAGAGGGTACGAAAAAAATACAATTATATAAGTTTACCAAAAGCCGAGGCTTGAGGAAATCAATCCATGAACATGCCGCCATTCACGTGCACTGTCGTGCCCGTGACATAAGCAGCAGTCGGGGATACCAAAAAGCTGACAGCGCCGGCGATATCTTCCGGCGTACCAGCACGACCGAGCGGAATAGAAGCCAACATCGCCTCTTTCTGCTTATCATCGAGCGCATGCGTCATATCGGTTGCAATAAAACCCGGTGCAACACAATTGACAGTAATATTTCGACTACCCAGTTCCCGTGCTAATGAGCGACTCATCCCGGCAACCCCGGCCTTCGCCGCACAGTAGTTGGCCTGACCGGCATTGCCGGAATAGCCCACGACTGAAGTAATGTTGACGATCCTTCCAAAACGCGCCTTCATCATGCCGCGCATCACTCCGCGCGACAGGCGAAAAACAGCTTTCAGATTGGTGTCAATCACAGCATCCCACTCATCATCACCCATTCGCATGGCCAGATTATCGCGGGTAATCCCGGCATTATTAACCAGGATGGTAATGGCACCGAATTCCTTGGAAATTGTAGCCAAAGTATCATTAAGCTGTTCAGCTTCGCACACTTCAAGAACACAACCCTTGCCTTTAAGACCAGCCTCAGCAAGATAGGCAGAAATTGTACTCGCGCCCTCCGCCGTGGTTGCTGTGCCAATCACGGTTGCACCCTGTTTGCCTAGTTGTAGCGCGATGGCGCGACCAATACCACGAGTCGCGCCGGTCACGAGGGCGATCTTATCAGTCAGCATAATTTACTCCAGGCCCAGGTTTGCTTCAATTGAGGCGGCATCGGCCAGGGCCACACCGACCACACCATCGGCACAGCGCTTGGTCAGGCCAGCCAATACCTTGCCCGGACCACATTCGGCCACGGTCGTTACTCCCAATGCCGCGATCATCTGAATAATTTCAACCCAGCGCACTGGATTGTAAGCCTGGCGAATCAACGCATCCTTAATCTGGGCGGGCTCGTTTTCGATCGCAACGTCGACGTTGTTGATCACCGGAGTCGAAGGCGAATTCAGCGTCAGTTCAGCCAGACGAGCCGCCAACTTATCAGCCGCTGGACGAATCAGCGAAGAGTGAAATGGCGCAGAAACCGGCAGCGCCTTGGCCATCTTTGCACCACGGGCCTTGCAAGCATCCATGGCGCGCTCAACTGCCGCCTTGTGCCCGGCGATGACCGTTTGACCATTAGCATTGAAATTGACCGGTTCGACGACCTCACCCTGCGCAGCATCAGCGCAGGCCGCGATGATGCTCGGTGTATCCAAACCAAGAATGGCAGCCATAGCCCCCGTCCCCACCGGAACGGCCTCCTGCATAGCGGCGGCGCGCAAGCGAACCAGCGGCACTGCATCCTTGAGCGCAAGTACTTCAGCCGCGACCAGCGCAGAATATTCACCAAGGCTGTGCCCGGCGAGAAGGGCTGGCTTACGCCCCCCTTTTTCCAGCCAAAGACGCCAAACGGCAATCCCTGCGGTCAACATCACCGGCTGGGTATTTACTGTCTGAGTCAGACGTTCGGCAGGCCCATCTGCAACCATGGACCACAGGTCATCGCCAAGAGCTGTTGATGCCTCATCGAAAGTTTCGCGAACGACAGCATTGTCACCGTACGCGGACATCATACCAACGCTCTGTGAGCCCTGGCCGGGAAATACGAAAGCAAAAGACATCTTTCTCAGTCTCCAGTATCAGAATTCAAGCAGGGCGGCGCCCCAGGTAAATCCACCACCAACGCCTTCCAGCAAAACCTTTTGACCACGTTGAATGCGGCCATCACGAACGGCTTCATCAAGTGCCAGTGGCACCGAAGCAGCGGAAGTATTTCCATGCCGCTCCACCGTCACAATCACTTTGTCACGGTCAATTCCTAATCGCTTACCGGTGGCCTCAATAATTCGAATATTGGCCTGGTGCGGAATAAGCCAGTCGACCTCGCCGGTCTTGATACCAGCTGATTGACAAACCTCTTCGGCGATATCCGCCAAAACACGCACAGCAAATTTAAAGACGGCTTGACCATCCATGCGTAGAAATGGATCACCGGTCACCACACCACTGCAAATTTGGCCCGGCACATTAAGGATGCCACTCTGACTACCGTCCGCATGCATTGCGGTGGCCAGAATCCCCGGATGCTCCGAAGCCTCGAGAACGACGGCGCCGGCGCCATCGCCGAACAGCACGCAGGTCCCACGATCATTCCAGTCAAGGATACGCGAGAAGACCTCAGCGCCGATGACCAAGGCTTTTTTATGGCTGCCGGAACGAATGAATTTTTCGGCAATGCCTAGGGCGTAGGTAAAACCAGCGCAAACCGCCTGCACATCGAATGCGGCGGCGCCCTTGTTACCTAATTTTCCCTGGATCAGACAAGCAGTACTCGGAAATATAAAATCAGGCGTCGACGTAGCTACAATGATCAGATCAAGTTCACTGCCAGCAATACCGGCCATCTCCAGCGCTCGCTGAGCAGCAAGCAATCCTAACTCACTCGAAGTTGTGCCTGGCTCAGCCAGATAGCGACTACGAATCCCGGTGCGCGTAACAATCCACTCATCATTGGTATCGATACCACGTACGGCGAGGTCATTATTGGTAACGGGATTACCGGGAAGACAACTACCGGTGCCGATCAGGCGAGCAAACATTCAAACATTCTCCAGAGCTACAGTCGGCGCCGAGGCCATCTCGGCGATACGCCCGGCAATACGTTCCAAAACCCGGCTTTCCGCAGCATCGTAGGCGCGGGAGATCGCGTTACCAAAAGAAATTACATCAGCCGAACCGTGACTTTTGACGGAGATTCCCTTGAGCCCAAGGAGAATAGCTCCGTTATAACGACGGTGATCGAAACGCCTCTTGAAATTATTAAGCACAGAGATTGCAATCAGCGCTGCAATTTTGGTCAGCCAATTGCGCTTGAACTCACTGCGCAAAGAGGACGCCAGCATTTGAGCCAACCCTTCAGAAGTCTTCAGAGCGACATTACCAACAAAACCATCACATACAATGACATCCGCCTCACCTTTGAAGATACCGTCGCCTTCGACGTTACCGATAAAATTGAGATCCGAAGCCCGTAACAGTTCAGCGGCAGCCTTGACCACTTCGTTGCCCTTGATCTCTTCCGCACCAATATTCAAGATACCCACAGTCGGGCGCTCTTTGTGCTCCATGGCGGCCACCAACATGGCCCCCATGATGCCGAATTGCAGCAAATGCTCCGGAGCACAATCGACGTTTGCTCCCAGATCGAGCATGTGCGTATGGCCATTTACGGTGGGCAACGGTGCACAAATGGCAGGCCGATCAATGCCTGGCAACATTTTCAATACAAAACGGGAGATCGCCATCAGCGCCCCCGTATTGCCGGCCGAAACACAAGCGTCCGCCTCGCCGAGCTTGACCAAATTAATGGCAACGCGCATCGAGGAATCTTTTTTATTACGCAAGGCAAGGGCTGGCGACTCATCCATGCCGACAACTTCTGAGGCGTGGACAATGCGCAGGCGCGGGTCTTCTAAATGCCCAGCAAGCAGGGGGCGCAAAACCCCCTCCTGACCGACCAGAATGAGATGAGCTGCCGGACGCTCGCTAAGGAAGTGAATAGCCGCTGGAACCGTCACTGACGGACCGTGGTCACCCCCCATGCAATCAATGGCGATGCGGGTTTTCATGGCAAAAGAAAAGGCAGGTAGCCCACAAGGAACCACCTGCCCTTCGAATGACTGATTACTCGCCCTTTGCCTTCAGGACTTTCTTGCCACGGTAAAAACCGTTAGGAGAAATGTGGTGACGCAGATGCGCCTCACCCGTCGTGGACTCGACTGCCAGCGGGGGGCTGATCAGGAAGTCGTGAGCGCGATGCATACCACGCTTGGAAGGGGATTTTTTGTTCTGTTGAACGGCCATGT
>JAUYQT010000261.1 GCA_030697085.1 Azonexus sp.
TGGCAATAAGGAAAAACGGGAAAAAGCGGGGCGATTCAGCTCAATGCAGGGCAAGGCGCTGGGGGCTGGCGACTGGCACCGGGTCGTCGGCAATGGCGAAGTGCAGTTGCTGCCATTCGTGTTCGAGACGGCGGGCCACGCCTTTCAACAGCGGGGCGACGGATTGATCCGGGTAGCTTTGCAGAAGCTTGAGTTCGCGCTGGATGAGCAGCGCCTGTTGCGGGCAGCCGAGACAGGAAAACTTGGTCATCAGGGAAAGCAGCGAGGCCAACAGCGCGTCGGCATTGGGCAGGTCGGTGGCGGGCATGGGGAATCCGAAAAATAGCCGACAGCAGCCTGGCTGCCATCGGCCCAACAGGGAGAATCAGAAGTCGGCGCGTACCGTTACGAACGCATTGCGGCCCAGTTCGGCGTAGCCAAAATTTGGGGATTTGTCGGCCAGCCGAACATCGGTCAGGTTGTTGATCCCGGCTCTGAGGCTGAATGTTTTATCCAATCGCTTGCCGATACTGGCATTCAATAGCGCGTAAGCCGGTAGGTGCTCGCCAGCGCTGGTTTGGGTGCCGTAATATTCGGCGGCTCCGCGGGCGTTCCATCCGTGGCCGATGGTCCAGTCAAGCTGGGACGCAATAGTGATTCCCGGTCGGTCTTCCAACTCCTTGCCCGTTGCTTCATTTTTGGTATGAAGGAAGGTCAGGTTGGTATTCCAGTTCAGGTTGGGATTGATCGCCCAGGTGAAGCCGGTTTCGAGGCCGTTGAGTGTTGCCTGGTCAATATTGTCGTAGAGATAGGTTCGCCGCGTTAATTTGCCCACGGTAACGCTCTTGATCAGGCGGTAAGTGATCAGGTCGTCAACCTTTGTATGGAAAGCCGTGGCGCGCAGGTTGAGTGGGCCACGCTTCCAATCAGCCGATATTTCAAAAGAGTCAGCGCTTTCCGGCCGGGTTTCTGCATTGCCGAGAAAGGTGTGCGGCCCCTCGGCACCGATATAGCTGGGGGAAATTTGCTTCAGGGTCGGCGCTTTGAAGGCGTGTCCATAGCCGCCTTTAATGATCAGTTCCGGCGTTGCTTCCCAGACCAGATAGGCCCGCGGACTCGCTTCAAAGCCAAATATTTCGTGCTTGTCGCCCCGCACGCCGGCAGTCAGGATCAGGTTGTTACTTAGCGTAATTTCATCCTGAACAAAGAGAGCTTGGTGCTTGGCATCATCCTCTCCACCAATCAGGCCGCTATTTTTCAATGTTTCGATGCGGTGCTCCCCGCCAAACGTTAATACCTGATTGGCGAGCTTGATTGCGGCAAAACCGTCGACGACTTGGTCGCTAAGATTTTGTGGGCGGGTAATGCTGACACCGTTGGTTCGCTTGTTGGTGATGTCTATTTCGCTCTGATAGGCGCGAACCTGGCTGCGCCAGCTACCAAACTCCCCCTTCCAGGCAACGCTGGCTTGAGATCGCTCAATATTGTAGCGATTCTCGTAGGCAATGCCGGCGTTGCTGACGTCGTTGTAGTTGCGTTCTTCTTCACCGCTGCTCCATTGCACATCGAGGCTCTGCGTTTCGCTGAGTTTCAGCGTGCCGCCGAGGCCGCCAGAGCGACTCTTGCGCCCTTCGATTTCAGAATATTGAGGCGCCGCTTTTTGCGGCACGGCTGCTCGGTCCGTAGTTTCAACGTTAACTCGCAGGGCGATCCGATCACCCAGCGGCCCGGCAGCAAAGATTGAACCCTGCTGCCCGTTGCCGCCATCACCGTCGATCAGGCTGGAACCAGAAAGCATGGCAGAACCGATCCACTTGTCCTTCGGTTGGCGTGTGATCAGATTGATCACGCCGCCGAGCGCTTCCGAACCGTAAAGCGTGGACATCGGGCCACGAATGATCTCGACCCGCTCAATGGCTGAAACCGGTAGCCAACTATATTGGTAGTCGGAGTGGCCGACGACATCGTCCGACGGCGAAATGCGGCGACCATCAATCAGGGTCAGCGTGTGTTTGCCTTCCAGACCGCGCAGCGCCAATGTTTTTCGCCCGCCGACCTGGCGAGGGGAAAGCGTCATGCCAGGTGTGCCTCGCACCGCATCAAGCAGGTCTGAAGCGTTGCGCTTTTCCAGTTCCTCGCGAGTGATGACAGTGGCTGACGCGGGGGCTGTGCGGGTATCGTGTTCAGAGAGCGTGGCTGTGACCACGGTATCTTTGAGGGCTATTTCATCGGCCTCAGCAAAAGTTGTGAAAATGGCAAAAGCCGAGAACAGAGCAAGGGGAATGGTCCGCAGAGCAAAGCGGGGATGAGGGCACAGCATGAGGCCTCCTGATGATGAACAAGGATGGCTGGCTGCCTGTGCGATCTAGGTGGCTGGCTGATTGATTGAAAGTGCGGGAAGTCGTGACAAGGGGACTTCAAGACTTGATAGGCTATACGGCGTAATTGCGTGCAAAAGCTAATGAGAACGATTATCGTTACTGAGCTAGCTTGTTGTCAAGTCGTTTTATCTTGTGGCCGTGTATGGCCGACGTTAAAGCGCAGAATTTTTTTCGCGCGGATTTGAAATCCGGGCGAAAAAAAACACGGTCACGGCCGTGTTTTTGTGGAATCACCTGGCGGACGGCAGAAGTCTCCTTGTCTCTGCGCTTCAACGGTGTTTGCCAGGTTGAAATCACGGTTCAGCGTGACTATTGCTGCGGTCAACCTCAAAAAATACGCAAATTCACGGTGTGGCTTGCGAGTATTGAATCAACAGATTGCCTGCGGTCGACTGCATTTTTCCAGCAAATAGGCAATCGAGCGGTAGGTCAGCCCGGTTTCGGCGGTCAGGCCGATTTCGCAGGTGCGGTTGGTCGAGACGCCGCAGGCACAGTTGGCCGGTAGTTCGTTGTGGATTTTGCGCAGGGCGTGCTGATTCAGTTCCGGGACGACGAAACCCCGGTCGCCGGCGAAGCCGCAGCAGGTGACGCCGGCTGGTTCGATGATGTTTTCAACGCAGGCGGCGAGCAATTGCCGCAGTTTGCCTTCCGAGCCTTTTTTACGGGCGCTGCAGTTAATGTGCAGCGCAATCGGCCCGGCTTGCTTGTTGATCATCAGGCGCGGCAGTAGCGCGTCGTGGGCGAATTCGTGGAAATCATAAAGTTTCAGGCGGCCGGCCAAGTGTTCCTGCATCCGCACGGTGCAGGTGCTGGCGTCCATGATCACCGGGTAGCGGCCGTTTTCGGAGGCTTCCATCAGGGCCGCTTCGAGTGTTTCCGACATGCCGTCGGCTTCCGTCGCCATGCCTTTGCTGGACAGCATCTGGCCGCAGCAAAGTTGGTCGAAACCTTTGGGCAGGCGCGGGGCGTAGCCGGCGCGGGTAAGCAGTTTGATGATGACATCACCCAGTTGTGGCTCACCGGCGGCGCTCGGCCCGAAAATTCGTCCACCGCAAGTCGGGAAATAAACGACGGGGTCGCCTGAGGAAGTGCGGGTGACCGGGGACTTGCCGGCATGCGGCATGTTTTTCTTCCACGCGCCGCCGGAAACGCGGCTCAGCAACTTGTCGCCGAGAACGCCGGAAACGGCGTGGCCGAGGGTGAGGCCGAGGCGCGAGGCGTTGGCCAGCGTGCTGAAATTGTTGGCCGTCCATTCATTGACCCGCTTGCTGACGTTGCCGATGCTGCGACCGCGCAGGCGGCGGGTCAGGTCGCCGACATTGATGCCGACCGGGCAGGCGGTGGAGCACAAGCCGCAAGCGGCACAGGTGTCCAGCCCTTGATAGACATAGTCTTCACCAAGGCTGCCGGCCGGTTCGCCGTGGGCGGCACGGCGCGACAATTCGCGCCAGCTGATGATGCGCTGGCGCGGCGAAAGCGTCAGGCCGTGCGAGGGGCAGAGCGGTTCGCAGAAGCCGCACTCGATGCAACGGTCGACGATGTCTTCGGCGGCCGGCATCGGTTTCAGGTTTTCGAGGTGGGCCGCCGGGTTGTCGTTGAGGATGACGCCGGGGTTAAGCAGGTTGGTCGGGTCGAACAGCTGCTTGATATGGCGCATCAGGTCAGCGGCTTCCTTGCCCCATTCCATCTCGACAAACGGCGCCATGTTGCGGCCGGTGCCGTGTTCGGCCTTCAGCGAGCCATCGTATTTTTTCACGACCAGATCGGCAATGTCGTCCATGAAGCGGGCGTAGCGGTCGACCTCGGCTTTGTCACCGAAATCCTGGGTGAAGACGAAGTGAACGTTGCCCTCCAGCGCGTGGCCGAAAATGATCGCCTCGTGGTAGCCGTGATGGCGGAGCAGGGCCTGCAGGTCGAGCACGGCGTCGGCCAGCGAGGTGATCGGGAAAGCGACGTCCTCGATGATGACCGTGGTGCCGGTGCGGCGCATGGCGCCAACTGAAGGGAAGGTGCCCTTGCGGACTTTCCAGTACATCTCGCAGGTCGCCGGGTCGGTCGAAAACTGCATCGGCTCGACCGTGGCGATGCCGGCCATCGCGGCATGGACAGCGGAAATTCGCTCATTTATGCCG
>JAUYQT010000441.1 GCA_030697085.1 Azonexus sp.
GCCGCTGATCACGGTCCAGAATGGCCTGGCGACCGAGAAACAGTTGATCAGAGGTGGCTTCTTCGCTCATGAAATATCCTTAGAAAGGGAGTTGCAGGCCGGGCCAGACGGAAAGCAGTGCTTGCCGGAAGTCGGCCTGAATGCGCTCAAGCGCTGTGCTGTCGTCGGCTTCAAAACGGAGCACGACGACGGGCGTGGTGTTGGAGGGGCGGGCCAGGCCAAAGCCGTCCTTGTATTCGACACGCACACCGTCGATGGTGATGATCTCCTCGGCGCCACTGAATTTGCCTGCCGCCTTCAGCTTGTCGATCAGCGTGAATGGCTCGCCTTCGGCCATCTTGATGTTGAGTTCCGGGGTCGACGGTGAATTGGGCAGGTTTTTCAGCAGCGGATTGCCGTCGACCGCACGCGACAGAATTTCGAGCAGGCGAGCGCCGGTGTACAGGCCATCGTCGAAGCCGTACCAGCGTTCCTTGAAGAAAGTGTGACCGGACATTTCGCCGGCCAGCGGTGCACCGGTTTCTTTCAACTTGGCCTTGACCAGCGCGTGGCCGGTGTTCCACATCAGCGGCACGCCGCCGTGCTGGCGAATCCACGGGGCGAGCAGACGGGTGCATTTGACGTCGTAAATGACCGTGCCACCGGGAACGCGGGAAAGCACATCGGCGGCAAAAAGCATCAACTGACGATCAGGGTAAATGATCTCGCCATCCTTGGTCACCACACCGAGACGGTCGCCGTCGCCGTCGAAGGCGATGCCGATTTCAGCATCGGTTTCCTGGAGCGCTTTGATCACGTCGGCCAGATTTTCCGGCTTTGAAGGATCGGGGTGATGGTTGGGGAAATTGCCATCGACTTCGCAGAATAACGGCACGATTTCGCAACCGAGACGTTTGAAGAGTTCCGGGGCGATGGCGCCGGCGACGCCGTTGCCGCAATCCATGACGATCTTCATCGGCCGGCTGAGCTTGACGTCGCCAATAATTTTTTCAACATAGGCGGTCGTGACATCGGCCGTGCGCCGCTCACCTTTGCCGTGTGTCAGGTTGCCGCTTTCAATGCGTGTTTTCAGATCCTGAATCGCCTGTAGCGCCAGCGTGGTGCCGCCGATGACCATTTTCAGGCCGTTGTAATCCGGCGGGTTGTGGCTCCCCGTGACAGAAACGCAGGAATCGCAGCCGAGTTCGTAGGCGGCAAAGTAGGTGACCGGCGTCGGTACGCAGCCGACATCAATGGCGTCTATGCCAGCGGCACAAATACCGTCCATCAGCGCACCGGCTAATTCCGGGCCGGACAGGCGGCCGTCACGACCCACGGCAATGGCTTTCTGGCCCTGCTCGACGGCGAGCGAGCCGAGGGCGTGGCCGATTTGACGCACGACATCGGCAGTCAGGGATTTATCAACGATGCCGCGAATATCGTAGGCTTTGAAAATTTCGGCGGGAAGCTGGCTCATGGCAGGTCCTTATGACAAATCGGAAAGAAAGAAGTGTAAGAGTCTTTGCGGTAGCCAGTCCAGATTTCCTGGGAAATTACCGCTGACAAAGCCAACATGGCCGCCGCTGGCGGGTTGTTCAAGACGCACTGACGGGCTGATATCGGCGGTGCCTGGCAGGTAACTGGCCGGCAAAAATGGGTCATTTTTCGGGTTGACCGCAAGGGTTGGCACGGCGATCGATTTCAGCCAGGGCTTGGCTGAGGCGCGCTGCCAATAATCGTCGGCGCCCGCGAAACCGTGAATTGGGGCGGTGACGGCGTCGTCAAACTGGTAAAGGTTGATTGCCTGCAACATTTTTGCCTCATTGAAGAGGTCAGGAAATTGCCGCAGCCGGGCGCTTGAGACGGCTTTCAGGGTTTTCAGGAAGTGCTGGGTCTATACCCGGTTGAAGCCGTGCGCCAGATGGTGGCCGCACGCGGTGAGGTCGAGCGGGGCGCACAGGGCGACGACGCCGGTGACTTGTTCGGCGGCTGATGCGCCGCGCTCGCCAGCCCATTTGAGCAGGGCGTTGCCGCCCAGCGAGACGCCGGCGGCGTGCAAGCGGCGGCCGCCATTGGCTGTTTGCAGGCGACGCAAAATCCAGTCGATTTCTGCCGAGTCGCCCGAGTGATAGGCGCGCGGGCGGCGATTCATTTCGCCCGAGCAGCCCCGAAAATGCGGCAGGGCCAGTCGCCAGCCGGCTTTTTTGCAGGCCTGCGCGGTGGAGCGGGCGTAATGGCTTTGCGCGCTGCCTTCGAGACCGTGGAAAAGGACCAATAGCGGTGCATCGGGTGGGCCGTCGAGGTGGTCGACGTCAATGAAATCGCCATCCGGCGTGGCCCAGCGCTCGCGCCGCAGTTTGGTCGGACGCGGTTTGATCAGCAGCGGCCAGAGCGTTTGCGCGTGGCCACCGGGTAGCCAGGCGGGGGCGAGATAGGCGGGGTTCAATGCAGCGTGTGCGACACGCTAACGTTGGCCAGGGCTTGATGGCTGTCGTCGGCGGCCGAGGCGTGACGGCTGACCAGGCGCCAGCCGTGGGCGCCGCGGGCGTAAACGTGCGTTACGTGCAGCGGCCCGTGTGGGCTGGGGTCGTCGCCGACAAACAGGACTTCAGTCAGATGGTGAATGGCGAGAATCGAGCCTTGCCAGCGGGCGACGCTTTCAGCCTGCATGCGAATCCGGGCGGTGACAAAAATGCCCCGCCAGCTTTCACGAATCGGCGCCAGGCCAATCAGGCGGACGCCGGTGGGATGGACGCAGATCGTCTCTTCGTCTTCGGCCCAGAGTTGAACTAGCCGGTCAGCATCACCTTTGGCGACGGCGTCGTAAAAGGCTGACTCGACATCTTCCGGGGAGGCAAAGTTGCTTTTTCGGCTCATCCGGCCATCCGTTTCAGGGCGGCGGCGAAAACGCGTTCTGGCGTTAGTTTGTTCAGGCAATCAAGATGGCCGAGCGGACATTCGCGCTTGAAGCAGGGGCTACAGTCGAGATTGAGGCTGAGGATGTCGGCCTGGTCAGAAAGCGGTGGCGTGAAGCCGGGCGATGAAGAGCCGTAAAGTGTGACCAGCCGGCAATCCAGCGCCGCAGCGACATGCATCAGGCCGGAGTCGTTGCAGACGACCAGTTCGGCCAGCGCCAGCAGGTCGACCGCCTGACCGAGCGAGGTGGCGCCGCACAGGTTGCGACACAGGCCGGGGGCGAGTTGCGAAATTTCTTCGGCAACGGCGTGATCTTTCGGTGAGCCGAAGAGCCAGATGGCGCAGCCGTATTCGGCCAGTTTTTTCGCCAGGGTCGCGAAGTGAGCCGCCGGCCAGCGCTTGGCCGGGCCATATTCGGCCCCCGGGCAGAAGGCGACGATGTGGGCCGGGCGTTCCAGTCCAAGCTCTTTTAGTGTTTGAAGTTGATCGGCTGCGGTCGACTGAATTTTTGGCTGAAAAATTGGTTTCGGCAATGGCGCGCCGGGGGCTTCCGCTAATTGCGCGAAGCGCTCGACCATCAGTGGCAGGGCGGATTTGTCGAGGCTGTGGCGAACATTGATCAGCCCGTAACGTGATTCGCCGGTAAAACCAATGCGCTGCGGAATGCCGGCCATGAAGGGCACAAGCGCCGATTTGAGCGAGTTGGGCAGGACATAGACGGCGTCGTAATTGCGGGCGGCAAGTTCCCGGGCCAGGCGCCAGCGTGGTTTTAGCGAGAGCTGGCCGTGGCCGAATGGGCTGTCGACGATGTCGCTGATTTCCACCATGCGCTGCAACACCGGCGCAACCCAGCGCGGAGCCAGGGCATCAAGCTGCAAACCGGGGTGGCGGGCGTGCAGCCGGGCAAACATCGGCTGCGCCATGATGGTGTCGCCGATCCAGGAGGGGGCGACGATGAGGGCTTTCATGAAATCAGTTATTAGTCGCTAGTCATTAGTTGTTAGTAAACCCCGCTAGCGACTAACGACTGGCAACTACCGACTAATGATGCCCCTTGGGCGCCTCGCCCTTGAAGACATATTTGGCACTGCAATAGGGGCAAACGACTTCACCTGATTTCAGCACGTCTAGGTAAACCCGTGGGTGCTGGCTCCACAACGGGGCGTTGGGCTGCGGGCAGTGCAGCGGCAGGTCGTGGGCGGTGATTTCAACCGTTTTGTTATCAGACATGTCTTGTTTCCCCTGTGTTTAGATGTAGGCCAACCAGTTATCGTGCTCGGCCGAGCGACCATAAACGATATCGAAATATTTGGCCTGGATCTGGGCGGTCATCGGGCCACGGTGGCCGACGCCGATCTGGCGGCCATCGAGTTCGCGGATGGGGGTGACTTCAGCGGCGGTGCCGGTGAAGAAGGCTTCATCAGCGGTATAAACCTCGTCGCGGGTGATGCGTTTTTCACAAACGGTGATGCCCAGTTCGTCAGCAATCTGCAGCACGGTGGCGCGGGTAATGCCTTCCAGGCAGGAGGTCAGGTCAGGCGTGTACAGCTTGCCCTTCTTGACGATGAAAATGTTTTCGCCGGCGCCTTCGCAGACATAGCCTTCGGGGTCGAGCAACATGGCTTCGTCGTAACCATCGTTGGTCACTTCGTTATTGGCCAGAATGGAGTTGATGTAATTGCCCGAGGCTTTCGCGCGAACCATCGAAATATTGACGTGGTGGCGGGTAAAGCTGGAGGTCTTGACGCGAATGCCGCGCTCCATGCCTTCTTCACCAAGATAAGCGCCCCAGGGCCAGGCAGCGATGGCCACGTGCACTTTGGCGCCCTTTGGCGACACGCCCATTTTTTCCGAGCCGTAGAAGGCGATCGGACGGATATAGCCGGACTCAAGATTGTTGGCGCGGATGACTTCCTTGTGCGCTTCGTTGATGGTCGCCTTGTCGAACGGCATGGCCATCTGGAAGATGTGGGCGGAGTTGAAAAGACGGTCGGTATGGTCTTCGAGGCGGAAGATCGCGCTGCCGCGTTCCGTCTTGTAGGCACGGACGCCCTCGAAGACACTCATGCCGTAATGCAGCGAGTGGGTAAGGACGTGGGTGGTGGCATCGCGCCAGGGCACTAGTTTTCCGTCTTGCCAAATAAATCCGTCGCGGTCCGACATCGACATGGTCATTTCTCCGTGTAGCGCGTATCAAAGCGCACAATTCTAGCCGAATTCAGACGTTAAAATAACGCTTTTGCCGATTGAGCCGAGTCATGGTCTGGAAACCCAATGTCACAGTTGCCGCGGTTGTCATGCGCGATGGCAAATTTTTGCTGGTCGAGGAAGAAACCGACGTCGGGCTGGCTTTCAATCAGCCGGCCGGGCATCTGGAAGAGGGTGAGTCGCTGATCGATGCGGTGATTCGCGAGACGCTGGAAGAGACGGCTTATCACTTCAAGCCGACACATTTGATCGGGATTTATAACTGGAAGCATCCGCACAAGGAGGTGACTTATCTGCGCTTTGCTTTTGGCGGCGAGTTGCGCGGGTTCGAGGCCGGGCGCCCGCTCGATGTGGGCATTGTTGCGGCGCACTGGTTGACGCTGGACGAGATTAAAGCGACCCAGGCGCGGCATCGCAGCCCACTGATCTTGCGCGGTATCGAAGATCAGATCGCTGGCAAATCCTGTCCGCTTGATTTTCTGGTGCATTACGGTTGATGCGCCGCTGGTTGTGTGCCTTGTTTTTTGCGCTGCCGTGGGCGGTAGCTGCGGATGAAACGGTTGCCGT
>JAUYQT010000387.1 GCA_030697085.1 Azonexus sp.
GCGTTATCCCAATCACCAGAAGCCGGGTTATCGGCATCCTTGACGGCGGTATCCGGCGCAGCAGCCAGCGCCGCCGCAATCTTGGCAGGATCAAACAAATTCTTTGAAGTAGCGTGCTGTTTCATTTTTGTCACCGTATCAACAAGAGATTCCTCTTCACGATCCACCCAGACCAGCAGCACAACCCGTGCGTTCAGCCAGCACAGCCTTTACAGGCGCTGTTCACCGTAGGCTTCTCGTGAATCTTCCCTGGTCATCATCGGCGAATCAAAAGCGGCCTCGCAATCCGCCAAGTCAATTTGATGCTTGTCGATATTGGTTAGGCGTTTCGTTTCGTCGAATGTGCCCATGAGCTAATTGTAAATACATTTAGCACCACAGGGCGAATGTTACGGTCAACGCTGGAAAAGGTAGTAAAACGTATCTTTTCCCGACTGGCTCTAATTCGCCAGCCTATCTTGGCACACAGGGTCACAGGGTCAGGTCTTGCAATCACCCACCATTGGGAACAATGTATTAATGCAAGACCTGACCCCGTACCTGCACTCTCCCGATGCCGTCAGGGTCGCTACTCAGAACCTAGTGATGCTTGGCCCAATCCTTCAAAACCTCATTGATTCTGGTCTGCCAGCCAGAGCCGGTAGAACGAAATGTTTCCAACACCTCAGTATCTAGGCGCAGTGAAACAAGCTCCTTGTTACTACCTGCTGGTCTGCCAGGTCTGCGCTTGAACTGTGACAACTGGTCAGCAGTAAGCGGTTGGTTATCAGGATCGCTCAGAGCTGCTGCCGTGATTGCTGCATCTTCTTCATCAGAAGGCATTACAAGAACGCGCCCTGATCTGGTTTTAATCGTTTGCGGCATAGTCCATTACCTCGCGCTGGTTCGCTTTCCTCAGACTGATAATTCGCTTGGCTTCTTCTCGCTCGACATACACACAGCAGTAAAGCCGGTCAGCCATCGGCGCAAGTGCAACCAGGCGAATCTCGCCGTAATCCTTTCGGCCATCTTCCCAGGTCAATGCTGCCGCCCAATCCAGAAAATCAGCCTCGGCAAGTGAGATGCCGTGCTTGTCTCTGTTGGTCTGGTCTTTGGCTGGATCGAAAGTAATCATGTAATTATTGTATCTACGCAAACTATGAAAGCAAGGAATATTGGTCACAGGGTCAGGTCTTGCAATCACACACCATTAGGAACAATGTATTAATGCAAGACCTGCCCCCATACCATGACGCGTAGCGGCCGCTCGACGGCTATTTTTTTGAGCCTTCGGCCAGGCGATTCCTGCCGGATCAGAACGGTTTCAAGTCTGCTCAGGTAAACTAA
>JAUYQT010000453.1 GCA_030697085.1 Azonexus sp.
GTTGGCCGGATCGTCAATCGCCAGGTAATGCACGCGATGGCCCGAGAGGCGCAACTGCCGGGCGAAGTCGCGCATGGCGGCAAAGATGGCGATGATTTTCTGGGCGTGGTGCAGGACGTAATCGGTTTCCTGCCGGACTTCCATCAGCACGTAAATCGTGGTGTCATCGGGTGCCGAGAACCAGCTGTGTTCAGGATTGAGCTGGTCGCCGAGGATCAGGCGGAGTGTGGTCATGATTTTCCCTGGCGATTTCGCCGGCAGCGTTCGGAGCAATACTTGACTTCCGCCCAGACAGCAGCCCATTTTTTGCGCCAAAAATACGGTCGACCGTGGGGCCCGCCTTTGTTTCCATGGTCGCAGGAAGGGCAGATTTTGCTCGGCAAATCGGATTTTTTCGTGGCGCGCATTCAGAAAGCTGGCTGGCTCAGTTCGTGTCGGTCCGCTTTTGCTCGACCCAGATCAGCTTGTCGGTGGCAAAGCCCAGCGCCCGCGCCTGAGCGACCAGTTGCTCGCGGATATCGGCTGGCAGTATCTTGTCGCGGGCGAGAATCCACAAATAATCGCGATCCGGCCCGGCGACCAGCGACCAGCGATAGTTCTGCTGATCGAGTGCAATCACGTGATAGCCGCCGTAGAACGGGCCGAAGAACGACACCTTGAGCGACGCGGTGTTACTGTCGCCGATGAACAAGGCGCGGCCGATGGCCTCCTTCCACGCCTGCCGCTGCGTGTCGTATCCCCGGTTGATGACCTTGACGCTACCGTCGTTCTGCAGCTGGTAGGTGGCATTGACGTCGCTCATGCCGCGCTCGAATGAATGGTCGAGCCGGGCGCTTTCATACCACTGCCCGAGGTAGCGATTGAGATCGAATGACGTTACCGGACGCAGCCCTTCGGGCGGTGCCGTCGAGCAAGCCGCCAGCGTCAGGGCAAAAAACAGGGCGAGGATGGCGACGCGGATGAGCGACATGGGCAGGCTTTCGGAAGACATTCAGAACGCTAGGGGGTTTGTTGTCCAGGACAAACATAAGAGCATTGTCGCAATGATAAGGCAATTTACCGATGATGCTGCCAGTCAATATTTTTCGTTCAGGACGAAATTGGTTTTCGCCAACTATTCACCACGAACCAAATCGCCTTGGCTGCCGGTGCGGACATGACAAATTAATCAGCATTCAAATGCTATTTCGATGCTTGAATCAGGGTCGGTCGGCCGGCAATCGTCAGGCCGGTACGCCCAGAATTACCTGGCTGGCCTTGATCAGGGCGGATGCTGCGCTGCCTTCCTTCAGACCGAGTTCAAGCACCGCCTCATTGGTCACTACGGCATAGACGACCGTGCCGCCGGTCAGCGTAATCGCCACTTCCGAATTTACCGCACCCTTGGTGACCTGGCTCACCGTGCCGGTCAACTGGTTGCGCGCCGAAAATTTCACATTCGCCGGCCCGGCGAGCAACATCACCCACGGTGCCTTGACGTAAGCAAGCGCTTCCTTGCCGATAGCCAGACCGAGCGACTTGACGCTGGCCTCTGTCACGATGGCGACAATTTTGTCGCCGCCCGGCAGGCAGAGTTCGACTTCGGCGTTGACCGCGCCATCGACCAAAGCGCTGATCTGGCCCTTGAATACATTGCGTGCGCTGACGTTCATGCTGTTCTCCTTACTGCGTTGAGGGTGCTGGCCCACTTTTCGCTGTATACAAATATAACTAACGCTAGTTTGTCGGGTTGATCACACTCTATTCCAAGCCGTCTCGTCAATTCAAACATAACGCAGAACTATTTTACGGCTATTTATAGCAGTCAAACCTGGGTTATAGTAAGCGCTATATACGTCACAACATTACGAAATAATGACCACGACTCTGCACCGCCTGCGCGGCAAACTTGAAGTCGATACCGAGTTCGGTACCTTTCTCGGCGACACCCGCATCCGCCTGCTCGAGGCCATCGACCAGCATGGCTCCATTTCCCAGGCAGCAAAAGCCGTGCCGATTTCCTACAAGGCTGCTTGGGATGCGGTCGATGCCATGAACAACCTGGCCGACCAGCCGCTGGTGGTCCGCTCGACCGGTGGCAAGAACGGCGGCGGCACGCTGCTCACCGCACACGGCCGCAAGACCATCGCGCTCTATCGGGCGCTGGAAGCCGAATACCAGTCGGCGCTGGACCGCCTGTCAGCCAGCATGAACGACGGCGAAGCCAGCGATTTCAAACAATTCAGCAAACTACTCAAGCGCATGTCGATGAAAACCAGCGCCCGCAACCAGTTTGCCGGCCATATCGTCGGTTTACGCGAGGGGCACGTTGATTTTGAAGTTCGCCTCAAACTCGATGACGAGAACGAAATCGTCGCCGTCATCACCGGCGATTCAGCCGAAAACCTCGGCCTCAGCATCGGCATGGAGATCAATGCGCTGGTCAAATCATCGTCGGTGTTGCTGCTCAACGACCCGAACATCAAGACCAGCGCCCGCAACCACCTGTGGGGCGAAATTACCCGCATTCACGACGGCCCGGTCAATGCCGAAATAACGCTCGCCATGAAGAGTGGCAAATCCGTCTGCGCCGTCGTCACCCACGGCAGCGTCGAGCGCCTCGGCCTCGTCGTTGGCGAACAGGCTTGCGCCGTGTTCAAGGCCTCGTCCGTCATTCTTTGCAAATACGCCTGATTCAAACCATAAAGAAAAAACCATGAAATTATTCAAATCTCTGCTGATTGCCTGCGCAATATTCGGGACTGGCGTCGCCCAAGCAGGAAAAGCCACCGTCGCCGCCGCTGCCGACCTGAAATTCGCGATGGACGAAATCGTCGCTCACTTCAAGACAGAAAACCCCAAGGACACCATTGAAGTTGTTTATGGTTCCTCCGGCAAGTTCCATACGCAAATTCAGCAGGGTGCACCCTACGACCTGTTTTTCTCAGCCGACATCAGCTTCGCCCAGGAACTGGTCAAGGCCGGACATGCCGCCTCCGAGGCCGTGCCCTACGCGTTGGGGCGCATCGTGCTGTGGAGTTCAAACAGGGACGCCAGCAAGATGACGCTGGACAGCCTGACAGACCCAAGTATTGCCCGCATCGCCATCGCCAATCCGAAGCACGCCCCTTACGGCAAGCGCGCCGAGGAAGCCTTACGCGCCACCAAGATATGGGACAAGCTCGAGGGCAAGCTGATTTACGGAGAAAACATCGCCCATACGGCGCAATTTATTCAGACTGGTAACGCTCAGGTCGGCATCATCGCGCTGGCCCTGGCCCTCAATCAGACACTCGCAGACAAGGGCGGTTACTACCTGATCCCGGAAAACCTGCACGCACCTCTGGAACAAGGCTTCATCATCACCAAACGCGCTGCCGGCAATGCCACCGCCCAACGCTTCGCCGACTACATGAACAGCAAGGCCGCTCGCACAACAATGACCAGGTACGGCTTCTTGCTGCCCGGCGATCGCAATAAGTAACGCTGGAGTTCGACCATGTTCCTCACCGATGATGACCTGCAAGCTATCTGGCTGACCATCCGCCTGGCCGGGATCACCACGCTGATCCTGCTGCTGATCGGCACCCCGATCGCCTGGTGGCTGGCCCGTAGCCGCTCGTGGTGGAAAGGGCCAATCGGCGCCGTTGTCGCCCTGCCGCTGGTGTTGCCGCCCTCGGTGCTCGGCTTCTACCTGCTGCTGGCGATGGGGCCGAACGGTCCGGTCGGCCAGCTGACCACCTCGCTCGGCCTCGGCACCTTGCCCTTCACGTTCTGGGGCCTGGTTGTCGCCTCGGTGTTTTATTCGCTGCCCTTCATGGTGCAACCGCTGCAAAACGCTTTTGAAAGCATCGGCGAGCGGCCGCTGGAAGTCGCCGCGACCTTGCGCGCTTCGCCGCTCGACACCTTTTTTTCAGTGGTACTGCCGCTGGCCAAGCCGGGTTTCATCACCGCCGGCATCCTGACTTTTGCCCACACGGTCGGCGAATTCGGCGTCGTGCTGATGATCGGCGGCAACATTCCCGGTGTCACCCGTGTTGCCTCGGTGCAGATCTACGACCACGTCGAGGCCATGGAATACGCCGATGCTCACCGCCTGGCCGCCGTCATGCTGATCTTCTCCTTTCTGGTGCTGCTGGCGATGTATACCAAGCGTCCCAAACCGAGCAGGGGAGACTGAGATGCTGCAAAGCCAAGACGCCATCGAAACCCGCATTGAGGCTAAATTTCGCCTCGACTGGCCCGGCTTCTCGCTGGATGTCGACCTGACCCTGCCCGGCCGCGGTGTCACTGCGCTGTTCGGCCACTACGGCTCGGGCAAAACGACCTTGTTGCGCTGCGTGGCCGGCCTGGAGCGCGCCGCCCACGGTCGACTGGAATTCAAGGGCAAAATCTGGCAGGACGAAAAGACCTGGCTGCCCACCCACCAGCGGCCAATCGGCTACGTTTTTCAGGAAGCCAGCCTGTTCGCTCATCTCGATGTCCTCGGCAACCTGCGTTTCGGCCTGAAACGCAGCGCCACGGCGCAGCGCGTCGGACTGGAGCAGGCAGTCGAACTGCTCGGCATCGGCCGCCTGCTCGAGCGCAAGCCGGACACGCTGTCCGGCGGCGAACGTCAGCGCGTCGGCATCGCCCGGGCGCTGGCCGTCGGCCCGGAAATCCTGCTGATGGACGAACCGCTGGCGGCGCTTGACCTCAAGCGCAAGCAGGAAATCCTGCCCTATCTAGAACGTTTACACGACGAACTGGATATCCCGATCATCTACGTCAGCCATTCGCCGGATGAAGTGGCGCGCCTGGCTGATCACATCGTCGTCATGGATGAAGGCCACGTCGTCGCCCACGGCCCGCTCGGCGCAACGCTGGCCCGGCTCGATCTGCCCATTCGGCTCGGTGAAGATGTTGGCGTCGTCCTCGATGCAACGGTGGGCTGTATTGATAGCGAATGGCATCTGGCGCGCGTCGATTTTGCCGGCGGCAGCCTATGGACGCGTGACCGGGGCGTTGCGCCGGGCAAACGCGTGCGCGTCCGCGTCCTCGCCCGTGACGTCAGCCTGGCCGTGACGGAACCAGAAGCGAGCAGCATCCAGAATATTCTGCACGGCTGTGTCGAAGCGATTGGCGACGACGACCATCCCGGTCTGCTGCTGGTTCGCGTCCAGGTCGGCGCCAGCCTGCTGGTCGCCCGCCTGACCCGCCGCTCGGCCGCCCAACTCGGCATTGCGCCCGGCTTGCCGGTCAGTGTCCAGATCAAGTCGGTGGCTCTGATGGAATGATGAACCGCTTCGGCCACCTGTCCTTGCCAGTCAAGCGTGCTGCTGCAATGGTCGGGATGGCGATCGGTATAATCCCGGCCTTATCCTGACTGAGCACTAGCATGAATGACGAGATCAATTACCAGAACAACCCGCTGCACGGGCTCAGTTTAAAAAAACTGCTAATGGAAATCGTCGATCACTACGGCTTTGAGCTTCTGTTTGCCTATCTGAACATCAATTGTTTCAACAACAACCCGAGCATCGATTCCGCCGTCAAATTCCTTAAAAAGACGGATTGGGCGCGCGAGAAGGTCGAAGCCTTCTACCTGTATCAGTTCAAAGGCCTGCCCCGCGCTTCTGACGAGCAGTTTGAGCTCCCGCCTCGGGATCGCATCGTGCCGCCGAGCCAAACACCGGGGGCGCCGGCCGAATTGAGTCTGGAAGATGCCGAGCGATTGAGAGAAAAGCGCACCCGGAAAGCCGCCCTGCACGACCAGGAAAAAAGCCATCGCGCCGCACCGGTCAAGAGAACGTCAAACCATTTGAACAATTCGGCCAGCGATTCAGATCCATGGGCCAAGTGGAAAAAATGAATCTGGAAGCCTCGGTTGAAGCCCTTTGTTTTTCCGGGACGTCCGGCTTAACCCATCTTTAACGTGCGCCGTGCCAAGGCGCTGTTTTCTAGCGGGTGCGAATCCCGTCCGGTAATTTTCGTTCCGACCGGTAGCAACTGGAGCAGACGTGGAGGTAACGAAG
>JAUYQT010000582.1 GCA_030697085.1 Azonexus sp.
GGAATGCTGGGTCGGCTTGGTTTTCAGTTCGCCAGCCGTCGGATTGTAGGGCAACAGCGTCAGGTGCATATAGCAGACGTTATTGCGGCCTTCCTGGAGGCCCATCTGGCGGATGGCTTCGAGGAATGGCAGCGACTCGATGTCGCCCACCGTGCCGCCGACTTCGACAATCGCCACGTCGGCACCTTCGGCGCCAGCCTTGATCTTGTCCTTGATTTCGTCGGTAATGTGCGGAATGACCTGCACGGTCTTGCCGAGATATTCGCCACGGCGCTCTTTTTTGAGCACGGTGTCGTAAACCTGACCGGTCGTGAAGTTGTTGCGTCGCCCCATCTTGGCGCTGGTAAAGCGCTCGTAGTGACCGAGATCCAGATCGGTCTCGGCGCCGTCCTCAGTGACGAAAACTTCGCCATGCTGAAAAGGACTCATCGTGCCAGGGTCGACATTGATGTAGGGGTCGAGCTTGAGGTGGGTGACTTTAATGCCGCGGGATTCCAGAATGGCCCCGAGCGATGCGGCGGCGATGCCTTTGCCCAATGAGGACACGACACCACCTGTAACGAAAACGAATTTGGTCATGGAAAGACAGGCTGCGGGAAAGCCGAATCATAGCCGATAGGGGCAAAAAACCCAAGTTTTACAACCGACCAGGAGATTCAAAATCGCCCCGGCCCGAATCGCTGCCACCACACCGAACTGGCTAAATTGGCTCATACCCAAGCCATAAAAATCCGCCTGCTTAAACGCCATCGCTCCATTTCACGACCAATAATTCGCCAACTGGGCGGCTTTACCGATACCCTGCCCAGTCAGCCTCCACCGCAGCCTTCTCAACTTTTTTCCCTTGCCGATCTGGCCCCAACACTGAATTTCACTGCTCGCAGATGAACGCTCCACTTTGCCTCACACTAAAAACCCTGATAGTCGAAGCCGCCTGTATTCGTTCCTGCATTACCAGCATGAGCCGATAATGATCGGTTTTTCTCAGCGAAACTCCGCTCATCCACGCATTGAAAACGCCTGTCTGCAACCGAGGCTTCCAGGATGATACGCCCCGTATATATCGCCAGCAGCGGCCTGCTCTGTGCCCGCGGCGATTCGCTGGCCAAAGTACGGGATGCCCTGTGGGCCGGCGAGTGCAGCAGCGGCAAGCGCCGGCTTGGTGAGCGGGAGTTTCCCTATTTCAGCCTGCCACTGAATGAAGCGGACTGGCTAAAACGCGCCCAACTGGCACTAAGCCACGTCGCCCACCAGCTTGGTCCACTCGCCCCGGATACCGCGCTTTTCATTGCCTCATCTTCTTTCCCCATGGGCCATTTTGAAGCACAAGGTAGACCATTCAACCCAACTATTACTAGCGCCTCACTCAGCTATCAGGTAGCTGAATGGATGCAACTACGCGGCCCGCGTTACCACTTTTCCAACGCCTGCATTTCCGGCTTTTCCGCCATCGATGCCGCTCGCAGCCTGATTGCCGCCGGCCAGATCAACGAGGCCATCGTCGTCGGTATTGAGCTCGCCAACCACAGCACACGGGCCAGTTCCACGGCGATGGAACTGCTCTCGCCCACTACCTGCCAGCCCTTCGATGTCAGACGTGATGGGCTGGTACTCGGTGAAGCCGTGGCCGCCGTGCGCCTCTCGGCCAAACCCGCCACCTGGCGCATCAGCGGCCTGCGCACTGGCATCGACGCTTACTCACCGACCATTCCCAACCCGCAAGGTGGCCCAATCGCGAAGCTTGCGGTCAACTGTATAAAAGAGGCGAAAATCAAACCGGCAGATATCGAGCTGGTTAAACTGCAAGCCGCCGGCTCGCCGGGTGCTGACCTCGCCGAAGCCAACGCACTGCGCCAGATTTTCGGTAACACCTTGCCGCCGCTACTCTCGCTGAAGCCCTACCTCGGCCATACGCTAGGTGCCAGCGGCATCGCCGAACTGGTCACACTGCTCGCCTGCCTGACGCTGGATCAGATCCCCGCCACCGCCGGCTTCAAAAAAGTTGACCCCGAAATTGCCCTGTTTCCGATGGTCGACCGCAGCAATGCCCACATTCAGCGGGCACTTCTTAACCTGATCGGTTTTGGCGGCGGACTGGCCAGCCTGATCATCGAGCGGCGCGCATGATCTTCCTCAACGCCGTATTCAGCCAGCAACATGCGCCAGATAAACTACCCGCCGCCGTTCGCGCCGTTCTCGGCAAACCGCTGCACCGTGCCAACACCTTGACCCAACTCGCACTAATCGGTGCGCTTACCTGCCTGCCGAAAGAGCGCCGCCATTTGTCCACCGCCCTGCTCTGGCAATCAAGCGGCGACCTGCACCTAAAAACTCCAACGCCATTTGAAGAGGTCTGCCGCAGCCAGACGGCGCCAATACCCCACGACCTTCTCACCGGCCTACCCACCATTGCCGCCATGCAGATTCAAGCCTTTCTGCCTGGCCTGGAATCGACAACCCACATCCCGCTCACCACCGAGAACGAAGCGAACTGGTCGCTGCTGCTCACACTGGCCAGCAACTGGCTGAATGAAGGCCGTTACGCCCAAGTGCTCTGTGCCTATCTCGACAGCTCGGCCGAACCCACCAATGCTCACTGGCTCCTCCTCGCCAACAATTCACTTGAAAATTCGCCGGCCAATCTCCACATACTAACGATGACTTATTCCAACGCCCTTCCCGACACACCAGACTTTCCGGTTCATCTCGCCCAATGGCTGACACAAGCATCCAGCCAGCGACTGCATTTGCAATCCGCCGCCATGCCACGGCTGGCAGTAGAATTCGCCCAAATTTAACCATTACAGGCCCCTACCATGTCCCAATTCTCCTTTGATGTTTCCCTTGCAGAATTTGAAGCCAAGGTCATCGTGCCCTCGCAGGACGTGCCGGTCGTTGTCGACTTCTGGGCGCCATGGTGCGAGCCATGCAAGGTACTGAAACCCCTGCTGGAAAAACTGGCCGAGGAATACGCCGGCCGTTTCCTGCTCGCCATGGTCAATGCCGACGAAAACCCGGAAATCTCCCAGCACTTCGGCGTACGCAGCATTCCCACGGTCAAAGTGCTTTTTCAGGGACAACTGGTTGATGAATTCACCGGCGCGCTGCCAGAAAGTGAAATCCGCGCTTTCCTCGATCGCTTTGCGCTACCCGCCGTTGGCGGCAACCTGCGCGAAGAAGCCGCTGCGCTGCTCGCCGCCGGCCAACTGGAAGAAGCACTTGCCAAGCTGGTCGAAGCCAGCCATGCCAAACCTGAAGACCAAGCCGTCCAGCTCGACGCCGTCGATGTACTACTGCAACTCGGCCGCAACGACGAAGCGCAGCAATTACTCGCGGGCGAATATCTCCAGGAAGCCGACCGCGCCAACGCCCTACGCGCCCGTCTGGCACTGGCCGCTGGCGCTGCCGACACAGGTGAAATCGAAGCCCGACTCGCCGCCAACCCGTCCGACCACGCCGCCCGCATTGCACTTTCCCACGCCTACGCCGCGCAAAGCCGTTTCCGCGAGGCAATGGAAGCAGCTCTGGAAGTCGTCGTTCGCGACCGCGCGTTTGATGAAGGCAAAGGCCGCAGCGCCCTACTCAAATTATTTGAAGCCCTCGCCGGCAGCGACCAATACGACGATCTGGTCCGCGAATTCCGCCGCAAACTTTCAGCGGCGCTGAACTAAGCTGCCAATCGATCACCGATGGGTTCGAAATGCGACCGTCAGGCATCGACAAACTTCTAACATAACAGCGACCAAGGGGCTTGACCGCGAACGCAGTAGTGGGCCAAGCCTCCACTTCCAAGCGAAATCAATTTTTGAATTCTGTGCAAAGTTTCAGGATGAAACATCAAGCAGACGACTCGCCAACGAATGCAAGGAGATCAACTCGGATGGCGCTTTCGCCGTCGGCCGATTACTCCAGACCGAATAATCCAACTTTGCCAGATTTGGCCGCAGCCATCTGACGCAGTTGCCTTATAAACTGCAAGCCATTGTTTTTAATAAATTTGAAGGGGCTTCAAATCACCATAACGGCCTCAATATTCCAAATAAATTGATGGGTTAGTCAAATCGGCGCTCGCTCATTTTGACAAGGAGTTCAGCCCTACCGGCGCTACTTCCAGCGCCAAACCATCTCCGTTGAACACCCCGCCAAGCTCTATCTCCATGGACGGTTCCAGTGCGACCGACGCAACACGGAGCAAAGGTGAGATGCGCAATAGCCTTATCGCTGTTGTGCTTTCGGCGCGAAGGGCGGCGTTACAGGCATGTGGTGTTTGATGCGAGCTACGGCCATTTACCCTGGTTGTGGAGCGAACTGGATGATAAGGGCGAAATGCTTCTGGCGGAGTTCCATGCCGAGCAGGGGTTATCTGGCAAACCCACATCATGGCGCCCCTGAGCGCACCTCGCCCTGCGGCAAGGCACCCGAGCACAATCCGATGCTCTGAGCGTTACCGATTGGTCACGCGCCTAACCCGAAGCAGCCTGGTGCCGTTTGTCGGTGCAACCCGGCAAAAAAGGTGAGGTTATCGTCGCCTTGATGCTCCTCGCCAAAGAGCGCCTGGTGCATCGGGAAACTACCGCCAGAATGCTCTCTTGTTACAACCTGATCGACATCCTGCGGCATGAACTGCCCGCAAGATCAAAGAACGACACCAACGTCGATTGAAGGCGATGCAGTCTGCTTACGAACAACAGGCTGAATCCCTTGGTACATAAAATTGAAGGCCGATCTGACAAAGTAGAATTAACCGTGCTTATCCGGTTGTCTCCCAAGCCACTACTGGTAGTATGTTGAGCATCTCCGCCGACTTGGGATAGTCATGGTTAT
>JAUYQT010000606.1 GCA_030697085.1 Azonexus sp.
CAAGCAAAATGATGAAGCCCGAGATGTAGTTGCTGGCGATGTTTTTCAAACCAAAACCCAGGCCGACACCGAGCGCGCCGGTAAAGACCGAGAGCGCGGTCATGTCGATGCCGACCAGTGACAAACTGGCGAAAATGGCGATCACCGTCAACAGCGACTTGGCAAGCCGCACGCCCACCATGCGCAGGCTGGAATCCACCGTTTCAAAGCGCATCAGCCGCGCTTCGATCATGCCGGCCACCCAGAGGGCAAAAACAACGGTCAGAAAGACGGTGACCAGGCCGTGCGAAATCATCCACAGATCGACGCGCTGCTTGCCGATCTTGAATTCAAGCTGCTCCATCGCATCAATCACGTAAGGCGCCAGATCAGTGATGTAGAGCGCCAGCCAGCCCCAAACCAGAGCAACGATGATGCGCTCCCATGTCGCCAACCAGGCAGCGGTCGGAAAAGCCTGACGCAGCACAAACACCACAATGCGCACCAGTGCCATCGAGCCAAGCAGCGGCAGGGCCAGGCGGAACAGATTGACCTTGGTAAAATTCTGCAAGACCAGCATCGCAATACCGACCAGCACCATCGCGGTGAGCGGAAAGGCCAGGCGGAAACTGGCATCGCTCAGCCGCCCCGCCCCTTCTTCGTTTCTCCGCCGCCACCAGCGGGCGAACAGGATGGCCAATACCAGACAAACCACCAGCGTCCCAACCTGCCAGATGAAATTGGGATCACTGACGTCATCCCACAGATCATGAATCAGTTTCAGCGCCGGATTTTTCTGACTCATGCCTTTTTATCCAGCACAGCGGCAAAGAAACCATCGGTGTTATGCAGATGCGGCAGCAGGCGCAAGGTGTCGCCGGTCATTTCGATTCCGTGCCTGGCCAGCACTTCCGAGGCCGGCGTCAGTGTGAAATCGGGGTGTGAGGCGAGGAAAGCTTCGATAATCGCGTCGTTTTCTGCGGTCAACAAGCTGCAGGTGGCATAAACCAGGCGACCGCCGGGGCGTACCATCTTGGCGGCGGAATCGAGAATGGCCGCCTGCTTCAGCGCCAGTTCGGCCACCGAAGTTTCACTCTGCCGCCATTTCAGATCCGGATTGCGGCGCAGCGTGCCGAGCCCGGAACACGGCGCATCGACCAGCACGCGATCAGCCTTGCCGGCCAGACGCTTGATCTTGGTATCGCGTTCATGCTCGATACGGGCCGGGTGGACGTTGGAGAGGCCGGAACGAGCCAGACGCGGCTTCAGGCGGGCGAGGCGCTTGTCGGAAACGTCGTAGGCGTAAAGGCGGCCGGTATTTTTCATCAAGGCGCCGAGTAGCAGCGTTTTGCCACCAGCACCGGCACAGAAGTCGACGACCATTTCGCCGCGTTTCGGATCAACCAGATAGCCGAGCAGTTGGCTGCCTTCGTCCTGCACCTCAAAAGCGCCGCTCAGGAAAAGCGGGTGCTTGGCCAGTGCGGGTTTGCCGCGCAGGCGGACTGCCGTCGGCGAGAGCGGGCCGGGGATGGCGACAATGTCCTCGCTGGCAAACTGGGCGATCACCGCGTCACGATTGGTTTTTACCGTGTTGACGCGCAAATCGAGCGGCGCCGGCTGATTCAGCCCTTGGGCCAGCTTGATGACTTCCTCAGCGCCGAATTGTGCTTCCAGCGCGTTGTACAACCAGTCGGGCAGATCGCAACGGACAGCGGGTGGAAAATCGGCATCCGACATCGACTTGGCGGCGGCCAGCCATTCCTCCTCGCTGGCCTTGAGTACCGGGGCCAGTTCACGCTGCGTCCAGTTGCGGGTGACGGCGAGCGCGACCAAGAGCAGACGGCGATCCGATAACTGGCCGGCGCAACGCGCCTCCAGGCTGCGACCGCGGCGCAGCACGGCAAATACGGTTTCGGCGACGAAGGCGCGGTCGGCGTGGCCGAGTTCGCGGTGGTCGCGGAAATAATGGGAAACGACGGCATCGGCCGGGTAGTCGAAGCGCAACAACTGGTTCAAAACAGCTTCGGCGTGGGCAAAGAGCGAGGGGGTAAAGCGAGCTTTCATGGCATTCCTATTTCAGTGGCGACCTGCTCGAAGCTTTCGCCTTTTTTATCCGTAAAGCGAATTTTAACCGGCAAGCGCCCATGATCGAGCGCGATCCAGATTTCTGTGACGCTATCAGTCATCGCGCGCAGGTGCAGCGTGCGGAAACGGCCGGCCGGTGTGTCGATTTCTTCCTCACCCAGCGAATCGAGTTGG
>JAUYQT010000815.1 GCA_030697085.1 Azonexus sp.
CGTTGTGATTCTTGCCAATCAATTCATCACGACTAAAACCACTCAGCTTGACGAAGGTGTCATTAACATAAGTCGTGAGCCCTTTCAAATCCGTCCGCGAGACAATGTAATGCCCGCTGGGAAAAGAAACCTCCACTTGCGTGATTGGTAAATTTGTTTTCATTTTGACTTTTGCTATATTTTAGTGTAGGCAACGAGGCTGATACTACGCTAACACCGAGATCACATTGTTTGCGCTGGATCAAAGTCAGTCTCGAACAGCATATGGATTGTTCCGTCCCAGTAAACCCGGGGGCTCCCCCACCTCTCCCGAATTTTTCTCGATAGCAGCGTTTTTTCTCGCCTGAAAATCGACGAAAATCCTGGTATGACCCTGCAACAAAAAATCGAGCTCACCCCCTTCAATACGCTGGCACTTCCCGGCACCGCAGCCTGCTACCAGAAAATCACGACATCGGCGCAATTAACGGCGAGCGAGCTGCTGGCGACAAAGCGCTTCATCCTCGGTGGCGGCAGCAATCTGGTCCTGAATGGTGATTTCTCCGGCCTCATCCTGCACATGGCAATTCCCGGTAAGCGCCTGCTCAACGAAGATGCCGACGCCTGGTACATCGAAGCCGGTGCCGGAGAAAACTGGCACGACTTCGTGCAATGGACTTTGCGGCAAGGCTGGCCGGGGCTGGAAAATCTCTCGCTGATTCCGGGCACTGTCGGCGCCGCGCCCATTCAAAATATCGGCGCCTACGGCCTGGAAGTCGCCGAACGCTTTCATTCTCTAACAGCCTGGGATTTCGAAAAACGGGCATTTTTAACGGTTGACCGCAGCATTTGCCAATTTGCCTACCGCGACAGCCTGTTCAAGCAGCAAAACTGGCATCTGAGCGGACGAATGGCCATCACTTCGGTCATTTTCCGCCTGCCAAAAATATGGATCGCCAACTACCGCTACGCTGATGTGGCGCAAGCCTTGGCCGCCCAATCAATCACAACGCCGACGCCGCAACAAATCGCCAGCGCGATCATCACCATCCGCCAGCACAAACTGCCGGACCCGGCCATTACACCGAACGCCGGCAGCTTTTTCCACAATCCACTGGTCGACCATAAGCTTGCTGAAAAACTCGCAGCCGACTACCCCGCCTTACCGCGTTATCCGCAAGCCGATGGCCGGGTAAAACTGGCCGCCGGCTGGCTCATCGAACAAGCCGGCTGGAAAGGCAAAAGCCTCGGCCCGGTTGGCATGTACGAAAAACAGGCGCTGGTATTAGTCAATCACGGCGGCGCCACCGGAGCCGATGTGCGGCGCACGATGGCCGCGGTTCAGGCCGACGTCAAGGCCCACTTCGGTATCGCCCTCACTCCGGAGCCGATTTTTCTATAACAAATAGACAGGCAGCGATAGCCGTTGCCAGCGCATCCGCCATCCGCGCCTGGCGCTCAGGATCGAGCAGCTCCAGCTCTTCTTCGCGATGCTTGATTACCCCGGCCTCAAAAAGCACTGCCGGCAGGGTTGTCCGATACAAAACCACGAGATTGTCGTAATACCAGACGCCATTCTCCGCATCCGCCGCCCGATGTCGGCGACCATGCCAGGACGACGGCGAAAAGCCGGCCCGGCGCAGCATGGCGCCCAGGCTCGAGGCGCAACGCAGGCTGGTCGCCAGCTGCGGATTCTGCGCCGACACGAAAATGCCAAAGCCGCGCTTGACCTCGGTATAGCTCGCCTCGCTGCCGTCCCAATCCCAAAACTGCAGATACGCTTCGCTAATCGAATCGTGATGGATGGCGATAAAAAAATCACTCCCCACCGCCTGCGCCGGCCGCTCGGCCAGACTCCCTATATCGCCGGCGAAATTGATCTCCCGCACGCCCAAATCACGTTGGCGCAACGCCCCGGCCAGCACCCCGGCGAATACCTGATTGAACTCGAATTCGCTCCGGCCACGCGCGCTGAGCGCACCGCTATTCACCAACCCATGACCAACATCCACGGCCACCAGCGGCGGCGCGGCGAATGCTGCGGTCGACGGCAGAAACAAGCAGAAAATCAGGAAGCGCAGGAAAATCATGCACGAATTATCCCGGCAAATTATTGCTCCGGCCCTGTGAAGTATTAACTGTTCGCCCTGTTTTTCCCAGCGGATTGCAGGATTTCAACCTTGTTGGCTCTACCAATACTCATGACTTCATCGGGCCTGATCAATAAGATGAGCGCCTCCTCTGATCCTGAGCCTGCCATGCGTTTCTTCTTCCTCATTTTCGCTGCCTTTGCTTTACCTGCCGCCGCCGACATGAGCGGCGGCGATGTCTATGACTCAACCTGTCGGGAATGCCACGCTGACGGCAAACTGAACGCCCCCAAGCTGGGTGACCGAGAGCGCTGGAAAAAACTGATCCGCGAAGGTCTCGATGACATCATCCCTGAAGCATTGCACGGCATTCGAGAAATGCCGGCCAAGGGGGGCAACCCGGCCCTGAGCGACCTTGAAGTGGCGCGCGCCGTTATCTTCATGGCCAACGCCAGCGGCGCCAGGTTCGCCGAGCCAACACCCGCCAAAGTTAAACAATGGCGCAAGAAAGCAGACGCCAAACCGCGCTAAAATCTTGCGCTGGCCACTGAAAGGGCCAACCCGCAATAGAGCGCTTGGCACCAACCACGCTATTGCCTGAACAACGGATAACCAGAATGAACGACGAAAAAAAACATCTACGCGGCACCAGCGCCCATCAGCCCGACCTCAACTGGAGCCAGGTGCGAGAAACCGTACTCATGCTCGAACTGGCTGCCGTGCAAATCGAAACCGCGATGAAGGACAGCAACTCTTCGGTTGAAGTGCTGACCAACTCCTTCACGACAATGGCCGGCTACATGCAGCTGATTTCCGACACCGTGCAAACCCTGCCTGACGAAGGCGAAGTCGGCGCCGCCAAACAAAATCTGACCGGTGTCTCCGAGCACGTTTCCAGCATGGTGCATCAGGCCATCATCGCCTTCCAGTTTTACGACAAACTGGTTCAGCGCCTGGCCCACGTCGGCATCAGCCTGGGCGATTTAAGTGACCTCGTGGCCAACACCCAGCGCCTGTTCAACCCGAACGAATGGGTTCAACTGCAGCAGAAAATCAAGGTCAAATACACCACGCGCGAAGAGATCGCCATGTTTGAAGCCGTCATGCAAGGCATGCCAGTGCAGGAGGCTGTTGATAAATTCATCGCCGAAATGAAAGAAAAGCCTGACGACATCGAGCTTTTCTAGTACCCGCGCCAGGGCGCTATGGCACTAACGCTCACGCTCACCAGGGAGCCTCTGACCCCCGGCTAAAAGTCGCTCGCCGCTTCCCAGACAATATTAGCCTTCGGGCCACCCCGGCTTGTCCGTTCCAGCATGTCAATCAAGGGCCAGGCGCGCTGTCCAATCTCCACCACGGGCTCCTTTTTCCGCACACCTTCATCTTCCACGTCATCATCATCCGGTGCCGGCGGTGGTGCCGCACCCTTCACCGCCAGACGCAAAGCCTCGATTGCGCCGGCCATTTCAGCCTGGATAAAACTGCCGCGTGCCGTTGTTTCCTTGCCGATCGCCTGTAACAAAGGCTTGGCGGCATCAGCAAACATGAGCAATTCACCACTTTCACTTGAATAAAATCGCACAAGCATCATTTTTCCTTTGATTAGCATTTTTAATTTTGTCAAACTGAACGCCATTCAAGCTGAATGGCATTCAGGGAGAGAAAACGTGTACAACGATATTAACGCCAATCTGCTGGAGACAGGGAATGACGAAACCGAGCGCCTGGCACTAGAGGAGTGCGTCAAGCGGCAACGCTTTGATCAGCGTGTTTCTGTCCTCGTCATTCCCGCCGGGCGCTGCGAACTAGCGGTCAAATTTGCCCGCCTCGGCGCCCAGGTCGTCGCTGCCGACCTGACCAGCTGGAAGCATGAAATTAATGGCCGCATCCTTGCCAACGGCCAGCAAGACAACATCGCTTTCCTTGAAGGCAGCGTCGGTCACTTTCCTGAAAATCCGCCGGGCGATCCTTTTGACATCATCGTTATCCGCCGCGGCCTGTGCAGCATGCCTTACGAACAAGCACGCCTGGTCGTTCGTCAATTGCTGCTCAATCTGAAAATTGGCGGCCGGCTATATCTATCCATTCTCGGTCTGCACTCAGAACTCGGCGACGGCTATGCGGATGCCGAGGTGCCGGTCGAACAGCGTTTTGCCAAACTTTCTCCCGCCCTGATAAAAAAATACGGCATCACCAACGAGGTCTGTCTCTACTCCGAACGCAATCTTTTCATGCTGCTGCTTGATGCCGGCGCCAGCGTGCTGCGCACCCTGACCACCACCCACGGCAACGTCAAGGCAGTCGCGGTCAGGGTTTGAGGCGGCAACACACTATTGTCACTATTCGCCTGCTAGACTCCCCATTTTTATCTGTGCTGCGTTGATACTGAACCAAAGTAAAATCCAAACGCATAGTTCAAAAACGACAATACATATAAATACAGCTCCAGGAATCAGTAATGAAAACCATCTTTCTGGTCGAC
>JAUYQT010000041.1 GCA_030697085.1 Azonexus sp.
ACGTTACGCTCAGCGCGCAATTCTGATTCAACTGATCGTTTCATGTCGGAAGCGCGTTCATTGGTAAATTTCGTAGGCAGCGGCATAGCGACAATCGTGGTTTCAGCCTGGGAAAATGAACTGTATAGGACAAAAATGAAGGAAGCTCTATCTGATGAGTTACCTGACATTTGAGCAGCTTCGCATTTTGGGGCTGCAATGTCTCTGTTGGCCGATTTGAGCCGGTGGGCTTGCCAATGGCCGCTAAAGACCCGGCGGGAGCTTGGATGACATCATTGTTTTTCGGTCAATCTTTCGCCCGTCGACAATGAAGGTTCCATCACCAACAGCGTGAATCATGCGCTTTTCCTGGCGTGCGGTATCGATGTATGCGGCAACCGCCTCTAACACGACAATGTTGTGCTTTGTGACGATGTCGATGACTTTGCACTCGATATTGGCCAGGCACTCCTTTATCAAGGGCGGCCTGACGAGTTTGGCCTGAACGGGGGTGAGCTTGAATTTGGCAAACTTGTCTGTGTCCACTCCAGAGCACGTCCCTATTCCAACCACCTTGTCCAGTAGGTCAACGGTGGGAATTGCAATGACGCACTCCCGATTTTCCTGCAACGCCACGAAAGAGTGATTCCATTCACCCGTGGTGAGCGCAAACTTCGGCATGAAATCTATGACCATGGTCCAGGAGATCGTCATGATGTTGTCTTTTTTCCCGTCATGGGTTGTCACAAGGACGACAGGCCCTGATTCCATCAGAGTAAAAGCCTTGTCAAGCGCCAGCGGGTGCATGAGAACACTTCCGATAGTTATGCCAAGCGAGCACATTCGATGCTATAGCCATCCGGGTCAAAAATATTTGCAGCGTAATACCGTGGGTCGTAATAGGTTTCAGCGGAAACTTTCGACCTGGCCAGGCAACGGCATCATCTTGCCGACGTATTTGGCGAGAATTTTGTAGGTGTCATGGTCGAAGCCTGGCGGGTTGTTTTCGAGTAAGGCGTAAATCTCTTCATCATTTTTTGCGGTGCCGAGGTAGCGCCATGCATTGACGAGATGCGCTTCGTCACCCTCACGAATCAGTGCCGGGCCGTTGAATGGCCAGGAAACAAGCTTGAGGCGGGCGAGGGCGCCGACCAGGCGCATGCTGTGTTTGGTTACCGCTTCATGGCCGAGGCAGGCACCTTTGCAACGTTTGATCGCGTAGCCCGCGCAGGCTTTTCCTGGTGCGGTTTTTTCCAACCCGAGCAGCGTGTCGCACAGCGCTTGCTCAGTCGCCAGGGCGCGCAGCACATCGGTCGCTTCCTTGCTGTTTTTGAACAGGCCGTAGCAGGCATTGCGAATGCCCATGTCTAGCGTTTGGGTCAGGGCCAGTTCTGGCCTGAGCCAGCCGTTGCCTTCGTCGATCAGCGTCCAGGTGCAAAGATTTTCGTTCTTGCGCTGTTGTCGGCTATTGCCGGGCAGCAGTTGCTTGCTTAGCGCTGACTCCTTGAGGAGCGCGCCGATTTCGCCAGCGGTTTCGATCCAGTCGATGCGCCTGATTTGTTGCGCCAGGGCTATTTCCTTAGCCGAATGTTGCTTGGCCGAGAAATGCGACAAGATGCGCTGCCGGATGTCTTTGGCTTTGCCGACGTGCAGCGGCAAGTTGTTTTCGCCGTAAAAAAGGTAAACGCCGGGGGTGTCCGGCAGTACATCGACGACACCGGGATCAATCTGTGGCGGCAGATTGGGATGCGCGTTTTGCGCCCGGAGTGCGCTTTCGATATCGTCAATGCTGCGGTCAACGTGAATTTTTTGCCAAAATTGGTGAATCAATTGCGCATCGGCCAGCGCCCGGTGGCGTGCATTCGCCCGCAAGCCGTGGCGCTCGATCAGGCTGTCGAGATTGTGCCGCGCGAATTCGGGAAACAGGGCGCGCGAGAGTTTGACCGTGCACATCACCAAGGGCCGAAAAGTGATGTCCAGGCGCTTGAATTCGCTTTTCAGAAAGCTGTAATCAAACTTGGCGTTGTGGGCAATAAACAGGCGACCTTCCAGTCGCCGCAGCGCTTCGGCCGCCACCGCCTCAAAGGGCGGTGCGTTGGCCACCATGGCATTGCTGATGCCGGTCAGTTGTTCAATAAATGGCGAAATCCGGACGCCCGGATTCACCAGTTGCTGCCATTCGCGCACGCTGCCGTCGGTATCGACTTCGATAATGCCGATTTCGGTAATACGGTCATTGCTGGCGGTGGCGCCGGTGGTTTCGAGGTCAACAAAAGCAAGTGGGCGCATGGAGATCTTTTTGGTGATGATTTCGAAGTTAAATGCTGAGCCGAGAGTGGCCGATGCTGCCACCTTTGTCGACTTTGATCTGGGCGACAATGCGCTCCTTCAGGCCTTCGACGTGACTGATGATGCCGATCATCTTGCCGCTGGCGTTCAGCGAATCGAGTGCATCGAGGGCGATTTCCAGCGTCTCGCCATCGAGTGTGCCAAAGCCTTCGTCGAGGAACAGCGAATCGATCGAGGTTTTGTGGCTGACCAGATCGGAAAGCGCCAGCGCCAGCGCCAGGCTGACGAGAAAACTCTCGCCGCCGGAGAGTGTGCGGGTGTCGCGGGCGGCGTCACCCTGCCAGCTATCAACGATATCCAGCTCCAGTTCGCCGGTTGATTTTCGGCGCAGCAGGTAGCGGCCATGCAGGCGGGCGAGGTGGCGATTGGCGAGGTGGAGCAGGTGGTCGAGCGTCAAGCCCTGGGCGAACTTGCGGAACTTGTCGCCCTTCGCCGAGCCGATCAGGCTATCGAGTCGTTGCCAGATATCGACTTCAGCGGTTTGGGCGGCGATCTCGGCGAACAGGCTTTGCTGGCTGAGCCGGCGTTGTTCGTCATTGCTCAGCAGGGCGCGCTGGGCGCCGAGTTGTTCGCTCAGGCTGCGGCGTTGGCTGTCGAGGCGGGTGAGCAGTTCGTCAAGTTGCAGCAAGCCGGGTATTGCATCGTGCAGCGGTTCAGGCGATTGCTGTTCAAGGCTTAAAGGCGGCGTACTCTGCAAACGCAGGTGCTTTTCACGGCTCGCTTTCAACACGGCTTCGGCCTGCTGCCGGGCCAACTGCCGTTGTTCTTTCAGGTGCAGCAGGCGCTGGCGTTCTTCTGCCGGCAATAACGCGGCGAGAAAGGCGGCAAGATCGGCGAAGGGGCTGCTGGCGAGTGCCGTTTGCCAAATGCCGGCGGCTTCGGCCAATATTTTTTGTTGTTGCTTGAAATTGCTGGCTAATTGCGTTTCTTGCCCCTGCAGTGCGGCGAGCGCCTGGCTCAGGCGGGTCACTTCTTCGGCGCAGCTTGAAAGGGCGGCGATCAGATCGATTTCCCCGGCACCTGTGGTTGCCGCATCGACAGGGTAATCGTCGGTACTGCCCGCATCTTCAGGCAAATTTTGCGCGTTTTTACCGGTTGACCGTACCGCGCAGGAGATGCCCTTGGGGCGCTGTTGTTCTTTCTCTGCTTGCAGCAATTGCCAGCGCGCTTCCCATGATGTGGCCTGGGCCTGCGCCGTTTCACATAAGCTTTGTTGCTTGCTCAACGCTTCGCCCAGTGTTTGCCGGCGAGCCTGGGTTTTCTGCCAATGCTGCCATTCCTCTTCGCGCGCCTGCAGCCACGAGGCCGGTTCGGTGGGCAGTGCAAAGCCCGCTTCACCGAGTGTTACGCCGAGGCTGGTATCGAGTTCAGCTGCTTCCAGCTGGCGCATTTGCAGGGTTTTCACTAATTCAGCCTGCCGGATCTCTCCGGTTTGTACTGCCTGTTGCAGCAAGGCAAGTTGGTTGCGAATGGCGAGTAGTGTCTGGGCGCTGTCGTTGGCGGCTTTACGGCAATGGGTCAGGGCAAGTTCGCCTTGGTCGGCGGCTTGCTGGCGCTGGCTTAGGCGGGCCAGCGCTTGTTCGGCACCGACGCGGCTATTTTGCAGGGCTTGCGCATCCTGCCAATCATCGGCACTGAGCGGCTGGGCGCAGCGGATTTGGCCGATCAGTTCGAGCCATTGCGTCTGGCTACGGGCAATTTCCAGCTTGGTCTTTTCATGTTGCGCCTGCCATTCTTTTTGTGTTGCCTGGCTGGCGGCTTGATCGGCTTTGGCTTGCAGGCCTTTTTGTGTCAGGGCTTCCAGTGTCGTCTGTTTTTCTTTCAGCCCGGCTTCGGTGGCTGAAATGTCGAGCCCCTGATAAGCGGCAATCGCCGGGTGTTCGGTCGCACCGCAGAGCGGGCAGGCGTCGCCGGCTTGCAGTTGCTGGCGATGTGTTTCCAGACTTTGAATGCGGCGTTCCTGATCGAGCAGTTTTTGCTTGTCGGCAACTTGTGCGTTGAGGTCTTTGTGTTGCTCGCGCAGTGTGGTGAGCGCGCTTTCCTGCGTTGTGATTTTGCCTTCGCCCTGCTGCAACTGAGTCGCTTGTGCTGTTTGCAGCAGCGTCAGTTCGCGCTGGCGCTGGGCGAGGGTTTCCAACTGCTGCCAGCGGTTGAGGCCGGCTTGTTCGTTCTGCCAAAGTTGGCGTAGTTCGAGTAGGGTTTGCCCGGCCAGACGCTGGCTTTGTTCCGTTAGCGCCGTTTGAAGCGTGCTGTCGGCCAGCGTTTTTGCTTTGTTTTCAAGGTCGACCGCAGCCGTCTGCTTAAGCAGCGCCCGGGCATTTTCCTGCTGCTGTTTGTCCAGTTGCTGCGCTGTTTTCTGCTGCGTTGCGATGTCGAGCGCCAGTTTTTGGCGTTGTGCAAACTGCTGACGCCAGACGCCGAGGCGTTCGCCGAGTTGCGCTCGCGGCTGGTGGGCACTGTTGAACTCATCAATTTGCCGGCATTCGTTTTGAATCTGTTGCAACTGCTGTTGCGTTTGTTCGGCGTTGCGGGCGGCAAGGGTGCGGGCGATGTGATGTTGTTGGCCTTGTTCGCCACGCAACTTTTCGCGCTCGATATGCAGGGCTTTTAATTCGCCCGTTGTCTGACGGCAGGCGGCATCAGCCTGTTGCCAGCTTTGGTGCAGTGGCTTTAAAACTTCGCCCGGTTCGCTGTCGGCCAGCCGTTGTAGTGTCGGGGCGACGTTGGCCAGGGCGGTATTGGCTTCGTCCAGCTTGCTATGGGCTGCCTGGGTTTCCGCTTCGCTTTGGGCGAGATCGAGCCGCCATTGGCGCTGGCCTTGGATGGTTTGATGCAGCCGCTGAACGTCGGTCAGTTGGGTATCAAGCTGGCTCACTTCTCGTTGCATTGCCTCGCGCCGTTCGGCCGTCAGCAATTCCATCCCATCGGCGCGCGCCTTGAGTTGGTCAAGCTGCCCTTTGGCGTCGCGCGCCTGCTCGAAAACCCGGCGTGAAATGTCGCCATAAATTTCCGTGCCGGTCAGCTCTTCCAGCAGTTCCGCCCGTTCATTGGCGCTGGCATTGAGAAATGCGGCAAAGCCGCCTTGGGCGAGCAGCATCGATTTGGTAAAGCGCGGGAAATCGAGGCCAGTGATCTCGGCGATGCGCTTTAGTTTGTCATGGGTCTGCGTGCTGATGATCGTCCCGTTGCCGTGAGCGAGTTCAACTTTGGGTGATTGCAATGCGCCATCGGCTTTATCCCGGGCCCGGCGTTGGCTCCAGAAGGCGCGGTAAACGGCGCCTTTGACCTCAAATTCCACCTCGGCCAGACAGTCTGTCGTGTGCCGGGTCATGATGTCGTTGTCCGCCGCCGAGATGGTTTTCAGGCGTGGCGTCTGGTGGTAGAGCGCCAGACAGATCGCATCGAGCAGCGTCGATTTGCCGGCGCCAGTCGGGCCAGTGATGGCGAACAGGCAGTTGTCGGCAAAGGGCGGCTGGGTGAAGTCGATGCGCCATTCACCCTTCAGTGAATTGAGATTTTTCAGGCGCAAGCTGAGAATTTTCATATCGCTTCCTCTTGCAGCGCGGTGACGATGCCGCGGAAGCGCTCATTCAGTGCTTTTTGCATGTCATCGGCTAGTTCTTCCTGTTCCAGACGGCGGGCGAAGACCTCGTGCGGGCTGAGTTCATCCAGCGTTTCGCTCGCTTCCGCTGCCAGCCGGGCCGTGGCATTACCGCGCTGGCGGCGGATGCGTAGCACCTCGACCGGCAGGCCTTCGGCGATACCCTGAATTCGTTCCGGTAGATCAGCCAGATAATCATCCTCGCAGACCGTGACTTCCAGCCAGGCGGGAAATTCACGGTTGCCCTCGGCGGCAGCGCGACCAATTGCGGCGGGTAATTCGGCAAGCTTGCCACTCACCGCGACCAGCCCCTGAAAACGTGGCACCGGCAGCGCCGTGATTGCCTTCAGGCCATCGGCATCAAGATCGACCAGCAGCACTTCCTTTTGCTGCTTTGCTTCGTCAAAGCTGAGCGGAATCGGCGAACCGCAATAGCGGATATGTTCCAGCCCACCGACGACTTGCGGCCGATGAATGTGGCCGAGCGCGATGTAATCCACCGGCGGAAAGGCGCTGGTCGGGAAGGCCTCAAGCGCGCCGACATAAATTTCGCGCACAGATTCGCTGGTGCTGGCGCCAACCGTCGTCAGGTGGCCGGTGGCGATCAGCGGTAGTTTGCGGCCGAGTTTGTTTTCCAGTTCATCGCGGCGCAGGCAGGCTGCGTCATACACGGCCAGGTAATGCGTCTGAATGGCTGTTTGCAGTGACTGCTGCTTGTCCTCGGCGCTCTGCCCGGCCTGGCTTTGCAGCACGTCGCGCGGGCGGATGAAGGGGATGGCGCAGACGACGCAGCCGGCTTCGCCATCGCGCTGTGGCAGGACTAGAACCTGCGTCGCCGGATTGTCGGTAGCTGCCGCAACTACCGTCGCACTCAGGCAGGCGAGCAGTTCGCGGCTTTCACCCAGTGTCGCCACTGAATCATGGTTGCCGGCCAACAACAGCAGGCTCACTCCCGCCGTGTGCAAGCGCACCACAAGCTGGCTGTACAGCTCGCGACCATAGCTGGGCGGCGTACCGGTATCGAAAATGTCGCCGGCGATCAGTACCGCATCGACCGCATGGGCATCGACCTGCGTCAGTAGCCAGTCGATCAGCGCCTGATGTTCGGCCTGCCGGCTCTTGCCCATGAAATGCTGGCCGAGATGCCAGTCGGAGGTGTGGAGAAGGCGCATGAGGGCAGGAGAGGGAAGAGAAAAGGAGGATTTTAAGCTGGGGGTGGCGATGGCCGCAGCCTGATGGTGAAGCAAAGATGATGAAAAATGGTCGAATTTTGCCGTCGACCGTGGCAGGGGGAACGGGTAAGGCAAACAACCGATGACGGCGAACGGTTCGCCACCGGCTAACTGATGGCTCAGCCCTTCTGATCCAGACCGCTGAGAATCAGAATTTCCGCTTCATTGGCGGCGACTGGACGGGAGTAGAGGAAACCCTGGATGTAGCCGACGCCCATTGCCGCCAGAATGTCGGCTTGCTCCTGCAGTTCGACGCCTTCGCAGATGACGTCCTGCTGCAGGCGATGTGCCAGGTGCACAATGGTTTCGACGAAGTGCCGGTCGGTCTTGTTTTCATGCAAGTGGCGCACGAAGGAGCGATCCACCTTCAGCGTGTCGATCGGCAGGCGGTGCAGGTAGGCGAGAGAGGAGTAGCCGGTGCCAAAGTCATCGAGCAGTATCCGGATGCCCATTGCCTGCAGTTGCTCGAGCAGGTAGACGGCCCGCTCGGTGTCCTGCATCATCGCGCTCTCGGTGATTTCCAGTTTTAGCGCGCGGGGTGACAAATCGCTGTGGCTCAATGCGTCACGCACGTCATCGAGCAAGTTGGAGTGCTGGAGCTGCTTGCCGGAAAGATTGACGCTGACGGTCAGCTCGGCGGTATTCGGCAATGTGCTCTGCCAATGCTTCAACTGGCGGCAGGCTTCATGCAGCATCCAGCGCCCGAGCGGGATGATCAGCCCGGTTTCCTCGGTGACCGGAATGAACTCGAGCGGCGAAATTAGCCCCTTGGTCGGGTGGTTCCAGCGCACCAGCGCCTCGAAGCCGGCCAGCGTGCCGTGTTCGAGATTGACGATGGGCTGGTAATAGGCCTGGAACTCGCCGCGCTCAAGGGCATGGCGGAGGTCCATTTCGAGCTCCATACGGCGGACTGCCTGGTCGTGCATGCCCCGGTTGAACACCATGTAGGCGCCGCCGCCCTGTTCCTTGGCACCGACCATGGCCAGGTTGGCGTCGCGCAGCATGGCGTCCGGTTGCAGGTATTCCTCACCGCTGACGACGATGCCGAAGGAAATCGTGCTGAAGACCTCATGCTCATGCAGCACAAAGGGTAATTGCAATTTTTGCAGAATGCGGGTGACGACATGCAGGGTCGAACTGACGTCGCGGATGTCTTCGAGCAAAATGCCGAATTCGTCCCCGGCCAGACGGGCCACCATGTCGGTTGGGCGAATCGTGCTGCGGATCAGGTTGGCGACGTTCATCAGCAGCAGGTCGCCCATCCGGTGGCCGAGGCTGTGGTTGATCACCTTGAAACGGTCGATGCCGCAATGCAGTACGGCGAACTGCAGATCCTTGCGGCGTTCGGTGCGGCGGAAAGTGTGCTCAAGGCGGTCAATAAACAGACTGCGGTTGGGCAGCCCGGTCAGACCATCGACAAATACATCTGGCAGTTGCGGCTCTTCGGGGGAAAGATGGACGGCAGTTTCGTGGGCGGAGGCGTAAAAATGGTCCGTTTCCACATCCAGCGTCAGATTCCACACCACGCCCAGATAGCCGCCCGCCTTGCGGCAGCAGCGGCTGGAGAAGCGCAGGGTCGGCGCTGTCGCGTTCATGTTGTCCAGTTTTGTCCGGCACTCGCTGCGGTCGTTCTCATACAGCAAATCGAAAAAACAATGCTGCTTCAACTCGCCCAGATCGTAACCGAGCGCCTCGACCCAGGCTTCGCTGATCATGTTCAAACGCCCCTCGCGGTCGAAAACGAGCAATAGGGTATCCGGCAGCTTCAGGAAGGCGCTGGAAAGTGGACTGGGATCGTTACGTGGTCGGTACATCTGTCATGAACCTGACTGAAGGGCGGCCATTATCTATCAAAGTACGTAGTGATGGGGGGCGGCTGATAATAATGCCAGTTTGCCTACATGTTTATAAATTGCATATGATTAGGTACGGGCCAACATCCACAAGAGAGATTGATTGATTACCCGTCAGGAACGCTTAAAAAACGGTTACTTAGTTCGACGCCACCTTATTGATTTCCAGGCTTGGCTTTTTCCAGTTCGACTTGTGGCCAGACGACGAAATACTCAAAAGCAATACCCAGACCGAAGAAGGCAAGCACAATCGCCGGTCCGGTGTGATTGATCGCTGCGCCAAAAAGAATGACCCCAAAGAGGACGATTGCTTCAATGATTCGGAGGATTGTGCTTTTTTTCACTGTTTTTCCATAACTTATTTCAATGTGGTGCGAGTGATTTTATTTCGCTTAATGCAGTTGGAATTGATCCCGTCAGCCAACATTATAGAAGCGGGATTGTCCGGCTTCCTTTGGCTCATGTCAAAAGTCAGCTAATCTCGTTAGGGAAACGCTGATTTATTCAGAACCGTTCGGGCTGAGCCTGTCGAAGCCCTTGAAAACACTTCGACAAGCTCAGGGAGAACGGATTAAATCAGTGCTTTGTTAGCCTGTGGATTTTCCTTTGGCGATGGTGGTGGACGAAAATGTCAGGCCGACACGTGCTAGATTTGAAAGTCGCGCTTTTATACTGAGAATCAAACAATGCCCCATTTCGCTGACAATTCGCCGCCTGGTGCCTGCATTTTCTGTCGCTTGATTAAAGGAGAAATTTCCTCTTCAAAGGTGTACGAAGACGAACAAACCGTGGCTTTCATGGATCTTGGTCAAGTTAATCCGGGTCACGTTCTCGTCGCACTCAAGCGACATGCGGCGACGCTGCTTGATATCACGCCAGATGAGGC
>JAUYQT010000042.1 GCA_030697085.1 Azonexus sp.
CTTGCGGCGCTATGCCGATCTCGTCGATGTTGACCCGGCGCGTCTGGGCGTGGTTGAACGGCGCATTGAAGCAGTTCTGGCGGCGGCGCGAAAATATCGTGTGCAGCCTGGCGCTTTGCCCGCGTTGCTCCAAGGCTGGCAGCAGCGTCTGGCGGCGCTTGAGGCATCAAGCGACTTGGCCGGGCTCGAAGCGCGGCTGGTAACGGCTCGGGCGGACTATTTCGCACAGGCCGCAGTGGTTTCGGTCCAACGTCGTCAAACTGCGGCGGCAATGAGCGAGTCAGTCAGCGCGGTGATGCATCAACTCGCCTTGTCGTCGAGCCGTTTCGAAGTCGCCTTGCTGCCGAATCAAAATGGCGCGGTCTACGGCCAGGAACAGGTCGAATTTCGTATTGCCGGGCTGACCGGGAACGAGGCGAAATCGATCGCCAAGGTCGCTTCAGGCGGTGAGTTGTCACGCATCAGCCTGGCCATTCAGGTGCTGACTTCACGCTCAGCCAGTGTGCCGACCTTGATTTTCGATGAGGTTGATGTCGGCATTGGCGGCGGTGTCGCCGAAATTGTCGGCCGCTTGTTGCGGGAGTTGGGGAGTGAGCGCCAGGTCTTGTGCGTGACGCATTTGCCGCAGGTCGCGGCGCAAGCCAACTGGCAGTGGCAGGTCAGCAAAGCGACGCGCGATGGGGTGACCTTGAGTGCCATTCAGCCCCTCGATGCGAATGGTCGCGTTCAGGAAATTGCTCGAATGCTTGGTGGTGTTGAAATTACCGAGATTACCTTGCAGCACGCAAGCGAGTTGCTGCAGCCCAAAGTGGCTTGAGCACCAGCCGTTAATTCAACGGCTGGCATCATCGCTTCCCTGAACCATTGCTACGGTCAACGGGAAAAAACGGCAAAAAATCAGAAGTTGCCGTGGATCAGGCGAGCCGTAGCCAACCCAGCGAGTAGCAGGAAAAATACACCGCTGATCCGGTGTATCCAGATCAGTGGCAAGCGGTGCAAAAATTTTCGTCCGGCAATTACGGCGAGTATTGAAGTC
>JAUYQT010000135.1 GCA_030697085.1 Azonexus sp.
TTTTTTCGCCAACTGGATTTTCGATGGAAAGCAAGGTAAATCCCGCAGGCGGCACCGAGGGGGCTTCGTATTTCTCTCGCGTCACACTCAATGCGGCAACCGACAAGTACCAGATCGACGGCGGAAAGCCGCCAGGACGCAACGATTGCGTCAAATATACCGATGGTTGTTCCTATGCCGAAGAAATGACCAATTTCGCCAACTGGTACGCCTACTACCGGACACGCATGCAGTCAATGAAAACTGCCTCTACTCTTGCATTTAAGGATATCGACAGCCGTTTTCGCGTAGGTTTCACCCAGATCAATAACCGTAAGAGTAAATATGTGTCAATTCAGGATTTTGTTGGCAGCCACAAGACCACTTGGTTCAGCAAGCTGATTGACGCGACACCCAGTGGCGGCACACCACTGCTGACCTCACTAGCCTTTGCCGGCAAGGTCTATGCCGGGCTGAAACCGGAAGGCATCAGCGATGACCCAGTGCAGTACAGCTGCCAGCAAAACTTCACCTTGATGACCACAGACGGGTACACGAACGAATCCGGCACGCCGACAAAACTTGACGGTTCGGCGATCGGAAACCAAGACGGCAGCGGCACTGAGCGACCCTACTACGAAGGAACGACAGCCTCGGAAAACAGCCTAGCCGATACGGCGATGTATTACGCCTCGACCGACTTGCGTAGCGGCACGCCCAGCGAATGTAAGTCACCTCTGACAGGGGCCGATGTCTGCGAAAACAATTTACCCATTTCCAACGACGACAGCAACACTCAGCAGCACATGCGTACCTTTACGCTGGGCATGGGCGTCGATGGCCAATTGCGTTACCGCAAGGATTACCGCACTGCGACGGCGGGTGATTTTTTTAACATCAAAAATGGCTCGCTGGATTGGCCGGTACCCAAAAACAATACGGAAACGGCGGTTGATGACCTCTGGCATGCCGCGGTCAGTGGACGCGGACAGTATTTTTCCGCCGGGGACCCGGCCGTGCTCGTCAGCAGCCTGAAAGAGGCGCTGGCCTCGATCAGTACCGAATATGGAGCGGGCGCGGCGGCAGCGACGAGCACAACTGAACCTGTCAGTGGCGACAACTTTGCTTATGTGGCCACGTACACCACCGGCAAGTGGATCGGCAATCTTGAGGCACGCACGATCAACACGACCAATGGCACGGTGAACCTGCAGGCGATCTGGTGCCTGGAAAACATCGCCGCTGACCCAGTTAAGCTGACCACAGAATGCACGGGCACAATGTCGGCAAAATTCGACGAGGACAACCCCAATGCAGATAGCCGGTCGATTTATTTCAACCAGGGCGGCTCGCTGACCGCCTTCGTCCCAACCAATCTTTCGACGTATGCGGCCAACTTTGACGTGACCAAGCTGAACCAGTACGCCGGTTGGTCCACCGAGTACCGCGCAGCGGCCAGCAGCGAGAAGCTGATCAATTATCTACGCGGCCAGAGCGGCTTTGAAATGCGTGCCAGCAACACTTATCCGTTATTTCGCAGCAGAGAGAACGTTACCGGCGACTTCATCGGTTCGCCACCCAAGTACGTCTGCAAGGCATCGGCCGCTTATGAAGACCCCGGCTACTCGTCCTTTGCTAGCAGCCTCGGCGGCAGCGGCACTTGCACACGCACACCTATGATCTATATTGGCGGTAACGACGGCATGTTACATGCGGTCAACGCCAATAATGGGCAAGAACAGTGGACATTTGTGCCCACTCCGGCAATCAGCGAAATGTGGCGACTGGCCGACAGTAATTACGCCGGCGAGCACCGCTTCTTCGTCGATGGCACGATCACTGTCAGTGACGTTTGCACGGCTAATTGCAGTTCGGCTTCCGCCACCTGGAAAACCATACTGGTGGGGGCACTGGGCGGCGGCGTTGTGCAGGGCAATGATCGCGACAATGGTGCTCCGTGGTCTGGCTATTTTGCGCTGGATATTTCGACCCCAGGCAGCCCAATCCTGCTTTGGGAGATCACCAGCAAGGACACCAGCCTGGGCAGCAAGATAGGATTCTCGCTAGGCAAGCCTTGGCTGGTCAAAGTCAAGGACGACGATGGCAATCCGGTGTGGGTTGCGCTGCTCTCATCGGGGATGCGGCCATCCGGTGGCAATGGTTCGCTCCTAGTGGTTAATGCTTATACCGGCAGCATCATTCGCACTTTCGACATGTCGACAAGTACCGGTTTTTCTCGCTTTTCGCCGCAACTGACCAAGCCCGGTGTGGATCAGACGGCGGAACGCGTTTATGGGGGTGACCTTGAGGGTTATGTCTGGCGCATTAACCCAAACACCAGCTCAACGCCACTACGAATCATGTCCACCGGCAAGCCCTTCACCACAGCACCAGAACTGACGCGCTGCAATAACAAGACCGTGGTGTATATCGGTAGCGGCAAGTTCATCGAATCGGCAGATATGACCGACCAGACACAGCAATCCTTCTACGGTTTTCTTGACGATTACGAGACCAAGGGCGAAATACTGTCACCGACGAGCAAGCTGGATAAGCTGGTAGTCTCGGGAGGTAAGACATCGGCAAGCACCGGGAGTAGCACGCTTGGCTACTATCTTGATCTGCCAGATATACCGACCGGCGGCGGTAGCGAGCGGGTAGCGATGGTTGACCCGAAGCTTTCAGGAAATTACATTTCGTTTGCCACAAATATTCCGGAAAGTGGCGTTTGCTTAGCGAGTGGCCGGGCCAACTTTTACCAGATTCCAATCTCAACCTGTAACGCCTTCAACACTGTTCCCAAAGCCTTGGAGGGCACAGTAGAGTCATTCGGGAACTCGCTGGTGGTCGGTATGACTTTCATTAAGCTGCCAGATGGCAGTATTAAAGTGATATCGACCGGCTCGGACGGTACGATCAAGACTCGCAATAGCGGTAAGTCATCAAGCTCGCCACCGTTTGCCAGCAAGCGGGTTAATTGGCGGGAAATTATCCGCCAGTAATGGTAGCAAGGCGGGGGGGCTACGACGTACCTCCCCGATGCCGGCGCGTCTCTGAAAATAGGCCGGACTCAATCGAATTTTAATGCTGATTTCAAGCTTGAATCGGCACACCCAATCACGTATTACACTTATTTGTGTGTAACCGTGACCAAATACGACGACCAGTTTTTTCGGCGCCAGCCCGCGGGCGGTGTCGATCACGTGCTGGGCAAGCGCCTTGCCGGCAATCGGATGCAATACTTTGGGCAGATTTGCGAAATCATTGGGGCCAGGCTCAAACGGCGACAAACTAGCCGGGCTATGGTGAGGGCACCCACGACCTGCGGCACATCACGCGCCGCAAGAAATTTCACCCCTTTTTCGCACAGTACGGAGGCGAGTGGATGGTCACGGCCACAGTTGCCGAATCAAGCCAGGCCGGCAAAGTGTGATCGCGGCAACATCCAACGTCCTGGTTGACCAGGCAGTTCATAAAACCCAAGTGTCGATAAAAAGCTGCGGCCAGGGAAGATTTGGCGTCGACGACGATAGCAGCCACCGCAAGTGTTTCGCTGGCGGCAGCGACACGTTTGCAAGCATCAGCCAGCAGAATGGAACCGAGCCCTTGCACCTGCCGGCTTACCGCCAAGCGCCCGAGTAAAGCTACCGGCACAGGGTAGCGTGGAGGTTTTTTGCGCAATGTCTCAGGAAGCGTCTCTGCCGCGATGCTGACGACACTCAGAGTGTAAAAGCCGGCAATAACTTGGGGTTGTCCAGCAGGAGAAGCCGTAAACACGCGAGCCACTCCGCGCTTGATGTCTTGCGATGCAGGTACTCGCCAAGCGCTTTCTCCCCGCAATCAAAACCAGCCGTGTCCGCATCAACATCAAGCGGATGAGTCTGGAAACCCATTCAGCGTATTTGTTCGGCGTGGCGTGCAAAGGCCCGTCGCAAGGCAGGTGCAGCCTGGTCGGGGGCATCCAGCACTGTCAAAAAAGTATCGAAATCCTGCTGTGAAACCGTAATGGCTTCATGTGACTGGACGACTGATTGGGCTTGTTCAACCGCGTTTCTGAGCACGAACTCGGAAACGCTCATATGGGTGTAAGCGGCCGCTTTGTCGAGCAGGCGGCGCACCTCTTGGTCGCAACGGATGTGCAAGCGAGTGTCTTTGGTCAGTGTGCTCATGGTGACCTCCAATTAATTGTTGTTTCTAATTGTGCGCCGTGATCGGTGTATATCCCGCGGGTTGCTGATTTCAAGCTTGAATAACAACGCTCAATCAGGTGTTACACTTATTTATGTGTAACGTAAGAAAAGAAGGGTTAAGGATGGCAACCACTGTTAATTTCACGGGCTCCGTTGATCGTGAACTGCTTAAGCGGGCCAAGGTAATCGCCGCCAAGTCGGATACGTCGATCAACGCACTGTTTAACGCCGAACTCCGTTACTTGGTCGAGACCTTCGAAGCAGCAGAAAGCAGTAACAATCAAAATTTTAGAACGCTGCTCGATTTCTCGTTGGGTCGAACTGCCGATCATGAGGCACTTGCTGCGCTGGCTATCGACAGCCAGGAAGACTTGTTCTTGCTGATGGCGCAAGCACATTTGCCCATGCCGCGCCTCTCGGAGACGGTTACGCAGCGTATGGTAGATAGTCTGCACACGCTGCCATCCTGATGCCGTCGCCCACTGAAATTATTCTGTTGCCCGATGCTGGGCCGCTGATTACGCTGGCCTATGCTGACTCGCTCGATCTGTTATTCAAGCCGGGCTGGTCAGTGGCTTTGGTTGATATGGTGTTGCATGAGGTGACGCGCAACCAGACCCCGACCAGCGAAAAGCTAGCTCGCTGGACAGATACCCACAAGCTGCCGGTATTGTCGACCAAGATCAGCCAACGTTATCAGCAGAACCTCGCCGCAAATGCGGTCGCGCCAAGAAGATCGAATCTTGGCGAACTGGCGATTCAGGAGGCGATGAATGACTTCGCCCTGGAATTGCCGCCGAAAACAGGCGTTTTCCTGTTTGAGGACCACAAAATTGCCCGCACCAGTTTTTTGGTGCCGGACAACTGTCGCAAAGTCACAACCCGAGCTTTTTTGCGGTTCCTTGAGCAAAAAGGATGGTTGGTATCGGCAACAGAGATTGAGCGCAAGGCGATACAGGCCGGGCGTGCATTTTCCAGCCTGCGGTTTCCTCCTTAGCAGAGGCATCCCTTAAATACAAAAGGCTGGGGATATCATCCACGGCGGCACGTTTTTCGACGCGCATCAAAACAGTAACAAAACGGTACGTTCCTATTTTTCAGGCTTTACAGCCTTTTGTGGCCGCTGCCAGCCTGTCAAACTGATTTGCCTGGCGCGCGACACGGTCAACGCGTCAGGCGGGGCATTTTTCGTCAGCGTTGTGCCGGCTCCCAGCGTTGCTCCGCGACCAACAGTCACCGGTGCCACCAGTTGCGTATCGGAACCGATGAATACATCGTCTTCGATAATGGTCTTGTGTTTGTTGGCGCCGTCGTAATTGCAGGTGATGGTGCCGGCACCGACGTTCACGCGCTGGCCGATCTCGGCGTCGCCGATGTAGGCGAGGTGGTTGGCCTTGGATTGGGCGGCGATCTTGCTGTTCTTGACCTCGACAAAGTTGCCGATATGCACCTCGGGGCCGAGTTCGGTACCGGGACGTAAGCGGGCATAGGGGCCAAGGACGCCATCGGGTCCGATGATGGCATTTTCAAAGTGGCAGAAGGCGGCAATGCGGGTTCCCGGGCCTACTTTTACGTTTTTCAACACGCAATAGGGGCCAACTTCGACAGCGTCCGCCAGGTCAACCTTGCCTTCAAAAACACAGCCGACATCGATCGAGACATCGCGACCGTAATTCAATTCGCCACGTACATCGATCCGGTTGGGGTCAGCGAGGCGGACGCCGCCGACCAACATGGCATCGGCAATATTGCGCTGATGGACGCGTTCCAGTTCGGCCAGTTGCACCTTGCTGTTAACACCCAAAACTTCCCATTCACCATCCGGTTGCGCGGTGTGCACGGGCACGCCTTCAGCGACGGCTAACGCAACAATATCCGTCAGGTAATACTCTCCCTGCGCATTTTTGTTGGATAGTTTGCCCAGCCATTCAGCCAGGCGCGCCGAGGGAATGGCCATGATGCCGGTATTCACTTCGCGGATCGCCTTCTCTTCGGCGCTGGCATCTTTTTCTTCCACGATGCGCTGAACCAGACCGGCGGCATTGCGCACGATGCGGCCGTAGCCAGTCGGATTGGCCAGTTCGACAGTCAAAATCGACAGTCCATCCTTGCCGGCCTGCAACAGGCGTTTCAGCGTCGTGATCTTGGTCAACGGCACGTCGCCATAAAGAACCAGCGTTTGGCCCACACTGGAAATCGCCGTTAGCGCCTGCGCCACGGCGTGGCCGGTGCCCAGTTGCGGCTCCTGCAAGGCCCATGAAATATCGGCCGAATTTAGCGTTGACCGCACCACTTCGCCACCGTGACCAAATACGACGACCAGTTTTTCCGGCGCCAGCCCGCGGGCGGTGTCGATCACGTGCTGGGCAAGCGCCTTGCCGGCAATCGGATGCAATACTTTGGGCAGATTTGAATGCATGCGCTTGCCTTGGCCGGCAGCGAGAATAACGATATTCATGGTTTTGGCTTCAGTTGAGTGCCGGCAATGGGCGGCGGGATTTAGGGAGGTGCTAATTTATTCCGTTCACCCTGAGCTTGTCGAAGGGTAATCCCAGTGTTTTCAAGGGCTTCGACAGGCTC
>JAUYQT010000509.1 GCA_030697085.1 Azonexus sp.
CGTCCTCAATATCCAATAAGGCCCGTGTGGTGCGCTTGGGCAAGTTGCCCGGCCTCGGCCGAGTGAGGAAATGAATAATCTGCGTCTTTACTGTGGGCGCGCCAATCGTGGCGGGCGGATGGGCGCGTGTTTCCTGCGTCAGGCCAAGGGCTTTGGCAGCTTTGTGAGCCAGCCGTTGCGCCTTGAAACCGAACTCCATCATGCCGGCACGCATCACTTTGATGCTGGCCGGATCTTTGAGGTTGAGATAGGTCATTGCAGCAAAGGTGCCGGGGCTGAAGCGCTTTTTCTCCTGTTTGCGCAGGAAGTTGCGCATGGCGACGGAAACATCGCCGAAATCGATGTCGACCGGGCAAGGCTTCAGGCAGCGGTGGCAGATCGTGCAATGGTCGGCGATATCGTTGAATTCGGCGAAGTGCTGCAGCGAAATGCCGCGCCGGGTCTGCTCTTCGTAGAGGAAGGCTTCGATCAGCAGCGACGTGGCGAGAATTTTGTTGCGTGGCGAGTAGAGCAGATTGGCTCTTGGCACATGCGTCGAGCAGACCGGCTTGCATTTGCCGCAGCGCAGGCAGTCCTTGATCATGTCGGAAATTTTGCCGACTTCGGACTGTTCCATGATCAATGATTCGGTGCCGAGCAGGCTGAACGACGGCGTGTAGGCATTGCCCATGTCGCCCCCCGGCATCAGCTTGCCTTTGTTGAAATGGTTGTTCGGGTCGATTTTTTGCTTGTAGGCGCGGAAGGGGCCGATTTCTTCTTCAGTCAGGAATTCCAGCTTGGTGATGCCGATGCCGTGCTCGCCGGAGATTACGCCATCGAGCGAACGGGCCAGGTGCATGATGCGTTCGACCGCCTGATGGGCGGTATGCAGCATGTCGTAATTGTCCGAATTGACGGGGATGTTGGTATGCACATTGCCGTCGCCAGCGTGCATGTGCAGTGCGACGAAGACGCGGCCGCGCAGCACTTCCTTGTGAATCGCTTCAATGCGTTCGACGATCGGGCGATAGACGCCGCCGTCAAAAATCTTGCTCAGCCGGGCGTGCAGTTCCTGCTTCCAGGAGGCGCGCACCGAGTAGTCCTGCAGGCGATGGAAGAGGCGTGGGTTTTCTGCCCGGTTGGTCAGTGCGCCCGCCTGCACGCCATAGGCGGCGAAGCGTGACTCGGCCTCAGCCAGCGGCAGGTCGAGGTTTTCCAGCAGCCAGGCCCAGCGCCGGCGGACGGCTTCGACATAGTCGAGCGCCGCCTGCTGGCGGTCGCCGATCAGTACGTTGGCATCAAGCGTCGTATCGCCCCGATGCAGAGGCAATTCGCCCTTGAAAAATTCAATCAGTTCGGCGCATAAAGCCAGCTTGTTGCTGATCGACAGTTCGATATTGATGCGCTCGATACCGTCGCAATAATCACCCATCCGAGGCAGCGGAATGACCACATCCTCATTGACCTTGAAGGCATTGGTATGGCGTGAAATGGCGGCGGTACGCGAACGGTCGAGCCAGAATTTCTTGCGAGTTTCAGCGTCGACCGCAATAAAGCCCTCAGCAGCGCGCAGATTGCACATGCGCACGACTTCGGAGGCCGCGCTCATCACCGCTCTTTCGTCGTGACCAACCAGGTCGCCGATCAGCACCATCTTCGGCCGACCGTGGCGCTTGGCTTTGGTCGCATAGCCGACGGCTTTGACATAGCGCTCGTCGAGATGTTCGAGGCCGGCCAGTTGCACGCCGGCCGCGTGACCGACGCCCCCCGGCTTGAAGTAATCGGTAATTTCGACAATGGCCGGCACCGCTTCACGGACCTGGCCAAAAAACTCCAGGCAAACCGTCCGCGAGACAGGCGGCATCTTGTGCAGCACCCAGCGCGCCGCGACGATGATGCCGTCGGTGCCTTCTTTCTGCACACCCGGCACGCCGCCGAGGAATTTGTCGGTGACGTCCTTGCCCAGCCCGGCCTTGCGACAGGCAGCACCGGGCATGGTCAGCGTTTCTTCGCCGAGCAGTTTCTTGCCGCTGCTATCGAAGCGCTTGAGGCGGAATTCGACGTCTTTCTGCTCGTGAATCTTGCCGTAGTTGTGATTGACCCGCTCGATTTCCAGCCAGTTGCCGTCCGGGTCAACCATCTTCCACCAGGCCAGATTGTCGAGCGCGGTGCCCCACAGCACGGCCTTTTTGCCGCCGGCATTCATCGCGATATTGCCGCCGATGCAGGAAGCGCTGGCCGATGTCGGGTCGACCGCAAAAACGCGCCCGGCACCCGAAGCAGCTTCCGAGACGCGCTCGGTGACGACGCCGGCGCCAGTACGAATCGTCGCATAGGGCGTTTCGTGGCCGGCCAGTACAAGCTCTTCGACCGGACCGATGTCGATCAGTTTTTCGGTATTGATGATCGCCGAGTACGGCGTCAGCGGCACAGCGCCGCCGGTATAACCGGTGCCGCCGCCGCGCGGAATGATGGTCAGGCCGGCTTCAATGCAGCCGCGCACGAGATGGCCGATTTCTTCCTCGGTGTCCGGATAAAGCACGACGAAGGGATACTCCACCCGCCAGTCGGTCGCATCAGTCACATGCGAGACGCGCGCCAGGCCATCAAAAGCAATGTTGTCTTTGCGCGTATGTTTGCCCAGGTATTTTTGGACTTTGCGGCGCAGCTCAATGGTTTTACCAAAGTGCTCGGCAAAACGATCAACCGCTAGTTGAGCGGCTTCGACCAGTCGTTTGACCTTGGCCGAGCGTTCGGGATCTTCGCTTTCGGCCAATTGCCGGCGCTTCTCTACTTCGACCAGACGATGCCGCAAGGCGACGATCAGCGCCTCACGCCGTCCAGGATTGTCGAGCAGGTCGTCTTCCAGATAGGGGTTGCGCTGGACAACCCAGATGTCGCCCAGTACCTCATACAGCATGCGGGCCGAGCGGCCGGTGACGCGTTCGCCGCGTAGTTCGTCGAGCACCGCCCAGTTTTCAGCGCCGAGCAGGCGGATAACGATCTCCCGATCGGAAAACGAGGTGTAGTTATAGGGGATTTCGCGCAGGCGGGCAGTCATGGCAGCAACCGGGGGTCCGTCAAAAAATGGATTTTAGCGTATTGGAACGCAACACGCGGGACGGATAGACCGGCCAAATCGGGTAAGAGTTCAGTTAGGCAAGGCGGTTTGAGCGACCAGCCAGTAGCGGGCAAACTTCCCGATCGCCATAAACAGGCAGCAAGGCAACCAATGCAGGCGTAGCCAGCCGGCAGCAAGACAGAGGGCGTCGCCAATTAAAGGCGTCCAGGCCAGCAACAGGGCCGGGCTCCCCCAGCGTTCCAGTTTTTCCTTGTGCGGCAGGGTTGCGAGCTTTTTCCAGCGTGGCAGCGCGTAACCGCACCACCAGGTAGTCATGCCGCCGGCCGTGTTGCCCAGCGTGGTCAGCATCAGGGCGGGCCAATATTCGTCGGGGTGCAGTTTGAGAAAGCCCCAGAGCAGCACTTCCGAGCCGCCGGGTAAGAGCGTTGCGGAGAGAAAACTTGCTCCCAGCAGGCTCCACAGGCCGCTTTCTGCCGTGACGTTTAACCACTCCACCCTTAGAATCTCCCTTTTGCCTTTAAGAATCGCGCCATGCACCCGGATTATCTCGAAAAAGTTCTCAACGCACAGGTTTACGACGTGGCGATCGAAACGCCGCTCGACCTGGCCAGTAATCTTTCAGCCCGGGTGGGCAATCGAATTTTGTTGAAGCGTGAAGATCTGCAGCCGGTTTTTTCGTTCAAATTGCGCGGCGCCTACAACAAGATCGCCAGTCTTTCGGCTGAAAAGCTGAAACGCGGCGTGATCTGCGCTTCGGCCGGCAATCACGCCCAGGGGGTGGCACTGTCGGCCGCCAAGGTCGGCTGCCGGGCGGTGATTGTGATGCCAACGTCGACGCCGGGCATCAAGGTCGATGCGGTCAAAAGCCGGGGGGGCGAAGTCGTGCTGTTCGGCGACTCCTACGATGACTCCTACGCCCACGCACTGGAACTGGAAAAATCCGAGAAACTGACCTTTGTCCATCCTTTCGATGACCCGGAGGTCATCGCCGGGCAAGGCACCATCGCGATGGAAATCCTGCGCCAGCATTCGCGTCATAGCGGGCCGATCCACGCCATTTTCTGTTGTGTCGGCGGCGGTGGGCTGATCGCCGGCGTGGCTGCTTACATCAAGCGCCTGCGGCCTGAGATCAAAATCATTGGTGTCGAAGCGAAGGATTCCGATGCGATGACGCAGTCGTTGGCGAAAGGTCATCGCGTGCGTCTGGCGCAGGTCGGTCTGTTTGCTGACGGTGCGGCAGTCAAGTTTGTCGGCGAAGAAACCTTCCGGCTGTGCAAGGAATATGTCGATGAAATGATTTTGGTCGATAACGATGCCATCTGTGCCGCGATCAAGGACGTTTTCGAGGATACCCGTTCGATTCTTGAACCGGCCGGTGCGCTCGCGGTGGCCGGGGCTAAGGAATACGTCCGTCAGCACAAGCTGAAAGACAAGACCTTGATTGCCATTTCTTCCGGCGCCAACATGAATTTCGACCGTTTGCGTTTTGTCGCCGAGCGGGCTGAAGTGGGCGAGCGACGCGAAGCCGTGCTGGCGGTAACGCTGCCGGAGAAGCCTGGCGCCTACAAGAAATTCCTTGGTCTGATCGGCAAGCGCAACGTCACCGAATTCAATTACCGTTACCACAACGCCGGCGAGGCACACGTTTTTGTCGGTATTCAGGTGGTTGACCGTAACGAATCGGGCAAACTCGTCGAGCAACTGGTCAAGCACGGGTATCCGACGCTCGATTTGACCGATGACGAAATGGCGAAAAATCATATTCGTCACATGGTCGGCGGTCATGCGCCACGGGTTTGTGAAAACGGTATGAGCGAGTTGCTCTACCGTTTTGAATTCCCCGAAAAGCCCGGCGCACTGATGAGTTTTTTGACCCAGATGAGCGCCGGCTGGAATATCAGCTTGTTCCATTACCGCACCCACGGCGCTGATTACGGTCGGGTGTTGGTCGGCATGCAGGTGCCGGCGAGTGATATGGGCGAATTCAAGGTGTTTTTGAAAAACCTGGGTTGCGCCTATTGGGAGGAGAGCGAGAACCCGGCGTACAAGCTTTTCCTCGGCTGAACCTGTATAGCGGCGGAAAAGCAGAATTGACTGGAATATATACGCTCAGGTTATAAGCTTTTAATAATTGATTCCTTTGAGGGTTAATACCCCCCGGCTAGACTTGGATTTACTGATTTGGAGCC
>JAUYQT010000179.1 GCA_030697085.1 Azonexus sp.
TTCGCAAACCTCGTCGGACTCGAAGAACAGGACCTGCGCGCAGCCTTCGCCAGCGTAGATTTTGGCGGGCAGCGGCGTCGTGTTGGAAAACTCCAGTGTCACGTAGCCTTCCCATTCCGGTTCAAACGGCGTCACATTGACAATGATGCCGCAGCGCGCATAGGTGCTCTTGCCCAGGCAAATGGTCAGCACCGAGCGCGGAATACGAAAATACTCCAGCGTCCGGGCCAGCACAAAAGAATTCGGCGGAATAATGCAGACGTCAGACTCGATTTCGACAAAGGATTTCGGATCGAAATTCTTGGGATCGACCACCGTCGAGTTGATATTGGTGAACACCTTGAACTCGCGGGCGCAGCGGATATCGTAGCCATAGCTTGAGGTACCGTAGGAAACGATTTTCTCGCCATTTTGCTCACGCACCAGCTCCGGCGAAAACGGCTCGATCATGCCGTGCTCTGCCGCCATGCGGCGTATCCATTTATCTGATTTGATGGTCATTTTTCAGCGTCCGTGCGACAAAAAGCAAAGGCGGGATTTTACCCGCCTTTGCTTTAGGGGAAAGCGGATATTTCAGGTGTTCTGGACCACGATATTCGGGAATTTCGAGGTCATATCCTTGGCCTTCTCGGCGATCTTGACCGCCACCCGACGGGCAATACTACGGTAGATTTCGGCAGTGCGAGAATCAGGCGCCCCGACCACGGTAGGCTTGCCGCCATCGGTCATCTCGCGAATAGCCATTTCCAGCGGCAGGCTACCGAGGAATTCGACATCGTAATCCTTGCCCATGCGCTCGCCGCCGCCGGTACCGAAGATATGCTCTTCGTGACCGCATTTCGAGCAAATGTGAATGCTCATGTTTTCCACGATGCCGAGAATCGGGATATTCACTTTCTCGAACATTTTCAGGCCCTTGCGCGCGTCGATCAGCGCAATATCCTGCGGCGTGGTGACAATCACGGCGCCCGTCACCGGCACTTTTTGCGCCAGCGACAATTGAACATCGCCCGTCCCCGGCGGCATATCGACGATCAGATAATCAACGTCGCGCCAGTTGGTCTGCGTAATCAGCTGATCAAGCGCCTGCGCCACCATCGGGCCGCGCCAGACCATCGGCGTTTCAACATCGACCATGAAGCCGATCGACATGGCCTGTACGCCGTAAGCCTCCAGCGGCTCCATGTTGGTGCCATCGCGCGACTCCGGCTGCTGCCCGGCCAAGCCAAGCATTTGCGGCTGCGAAGGACCGTAGATGTCGGCATCGAGAATACCCACCGTCGCGCCTTCCTGAGCCAGCGCCAGGGCCAGATTGACGGCAGTCGTGCTCTTGCCGACGCCGCCCTTACCGGAAGCGATGGCCACAATATTCTTGACGCCCGGCAACAACTTGACGCCGAGCTGAACCGCATGTGAAATGATTTTTACATAAACATTGGCCGACACATTACCCACGCCCGGCACGGTGCGCACAGCGGCAATAACCTGCTTGCGGATAATATCGATCTGGGTTTTGGCTGGGTAGCCCAGTTCGATGTCAAAAGAGACATCATCGCCATCGAGCTTGATGTTTTTCACCGCTTTGCCGGTGACAAAATCCTTGCCTGTATTAGCGTCGACCGCAGCACTGAGCGCGGTCTTGATCTGCTGTTCTGAAAAACTCATGAAAACTCCAGTTGGGGTGGATGATCGGAAATACCTGAGTGATTTTGTCTAGTATAGCCGAAACTGGAAATTCAAATCAGTCCTGCTGAACGGTATCCAGACGATAGCCCTGACCATAGACCGAACTCAGCATCAGGCCACTTTCGCCGCCCAGGGCGAGCTTTTTCCGCAGGCGGCTGGCGTGGGTATCAACCGTCCGCGTATCGATTTCCGAATCGCGCACCCAAACGCTGGCCAACAACTCTTCACGCGCTAAAACCCGGCCAACATTGCTCAAAAAGAAGACCGCCAGATCGAACTCGCGCTGTGTCAAATCCACGTTAAGGCCGGCCAGCTTGACGCGCCGAGCGGTCTGATCCAACTCAATATTGCCAAAACGCAGCATTCCCGGGCGAGCACCCTGACGACGACGCAGCAGGGTTTCAATGCGCGCCATGAATTCCATATAGCGAATCGGTTTCGGAATAAAGTCATCGGCGCCGAGACGCAGGATGTCGGCGGCGTTTTCTTCCGTCGTCCGCCCCGTGCAGAACACTACCGGCACCTCCCAGCCACAGTGTTCACGAATATATTTCAGCACCTCATCACCGCCGATATCAGGCAGCATCCAGTCAATGATGAAGAAATCAAAAGTACGCGTTTTCAATGCTGCCAGACAAGCCAAACCCTCAGCAAAGACTTCTACCTGATGCCCTTCACTTTTTAAAAGCGCCTTGAGCACCTCAGCCTGGCTGCGACTATCTTCGACAACTGCAAAATTCATCGTATCTCCCAATATGCGAATTATTTTGGAGTGATCTGCAGAGCAATGCAATACGCATTCGGGCCAGTTTCAAGCGTGGACACAATTGTTCACGATTGAGCACACTGAACGCAAAATGGGGTACCGCCCGGAAAGACGCATGGCACTGGCGCGCGGTAAAATTGCACATTATTTTTCAGCCCTCTGGCCCTCCCATGTCGCGCAAAATTCTCGTCACCTCCGCCCTGCCTTACGCCAATGGCGCCATTCACCTTGGCCATCTGGTCGAATATATCCAGACCGATATCTGGGTGCGCTATCAGAAAATGGTCGGCAACGAATGCTGGTACGTTTGCGCCGACGATACGCATGGCACACCGATCATGCTGCGGGCCGAAAAAGAAGGCATTACGCCAGAAGCCTTGATCCAGCGAGTGCACGGCGAGCACTCCCGTGATTTCTCGGGCTTTCACGTCGGTTTCGACAACTACTACACGACGCATTCGGACGAAACCCGCGACTGCGCCAATGATATTTACCTCAAGTTGCGGGCCGCCGGACTGATTGAAACCCGGACGATCGAACAATATTACGACCCGGTCAAACAACTCTTCCTGCCTGACCGCTTCATCAAGGGCGAGTGCCCGAAATGTGGCGCCAAAGACCAATATGGCGACAACTGCGAATCCTGCGGCGCGGCTTACGCCCCGACCGATCTGAAAGATCCATACTCGGCTATTTCTGGCGCCAAGCCGGAATTGCGCACTTCGGAACATTACTTCTTCAAGCTCTCCGACCCTCGCTGCGAAAGCTTTCTGCGCCAATACACCAGCCGTGACAACGGCGTGCTGCAGAATGAAGCCGCCAACAAGATGCAGGAATGGATGGGTGCCCCCGGCGAAAACACGCTGACCGACTGGGATATTTCGCGCGATGCGCCTTATTTCGGCTTTGAAATCCCCGATGCGCCGGGCAAGTATTTCTACGTCTGGCTCGACGCGCCGATTGGCTATATGGGTTCGTTCAAGAATCTCTGTGCCCGGAACGGGCTCGATTTTGACGAATATTTCAAAGCCGATTCAACGACCGAGCTTTACCATTTCATCGGCAAGGACATCCTCTACTTCCACGCGCTGTTCTGGCCAGCCGAACTGGCCCATGCCGGCTACCGAACACCGACCAAAATCTTCGCGCACGGCTTTCTTACGGTCGACGGCGCAAAGATGTCGAAATCGCGCGGCACCTTCATCACCGCCCAAAGCTATCTCGATACGGGCCTGAATCCAGAATGGCTGCGCTATTACTACGCAGCCAAGCTGTCGGCGACGATGGAAGACATCGACCTCAACCTTGAGGACTTCGCGGCGCGCGTCAATTCCGACCTGGTGGGCAAGTATGTCAACATCGCCAGCCGTTCAGCCGGCTTCATTACCAAACGCTTCAACAGCCAACTGGCACCGGCCGACGCCAACTTGCCGGCAATCAAATCGATTCAGGAAGCGGCCAACCGTATCGCCGAACTTTATGAAGCGCGCGAATTCGGCAAGGCCATGCGCGAAATCATGTTGCTGACCGACGCCGCCAATCAGTACGTCGATAGCGTCAAACCCTGGGAACTGGCCAAGCAGGAAGGCAAGGAAATTGAACTGCACGCGGCCTGCAGCAATGCGCTGAACCTCTTCCGCCTGCTCAGCATTCTGCTCAAGCCAATCCTGCCGATTATTGCCGGCAAGGTTGAAAAATTTCTCAACGTCGCCCCGCTGACCTGGACCGACACCCAAAGCCTGCTCGCCGCCGGCCACGGCATCAACATCTACGAGCACCTGATGACCCGTGTTGATTCCAAGCTGATCGAAAAGCTGGTCGAAGCCAACAAGGAATCCCTCGCCCCAACGCCGGAGCAGATTTCACCGCAACGCCACGCCGAGCATCAACAGAACGAGATCAAATCAGAAAGCCCCTGGGAGCCGTTCTGCAATATCGACGATTTCATGAAGGTCGATTTACGCATTGTCCGTATCGCCAATGCCGAACACGTCGACGGCGCCGACAAACTGGTCCGCCTGACGCTCGATGTCGGCAACAACGAAACGCGCAATGTCTTCGCCGGCATCAAGGCCGCCTACGACCCGGCGCAGTTGATCGGCCGCCTGACGGTGATGGTGGCCAACCTGGCACCGCGCAAGATGAAATTCGGCATGTCGGACGGCATGGTGCTGGCGGCCTCGGATGTCGACGGCAAAACCCCGGGAATCTTCCTGCTCTCACCGGATTCCGGCGCCCAACCCGGGATGCGGGTGAAATAAACCAACGGTAAAAACCACGGCCTGCATTGCAGGCCGTTTCTTTTTGCGGCGCAGCAAAATATGCGACAGAGTTCATGTATTACTTTAACTAATACCCCAATCCGGTAATGGGATATAGGGTTTTTGAACTATCCACAAAATCTGTGGATAAGTCTGTGAATGAATCGTGAATGAAGACGCTAAGTGACCGCTGTACAAGGCTTTTCCTTGCCCTGCCTGAAACTTGAGCTAATAGCTAAGTCATTGATTTAACTTGAAATCACAAAAGCAAGTGGAATTTGACAGATTTCTGACCAAAGCCTGAACAGAGCCTCTGAAAAATTGCACTCTGTGCATAAGTCAAGTCTTGACATTCACTTTGTCAAGCTTGCCGTCAGTGATTTGGGGGGGTAAATGAAAAATAATCCGGCACGAAAACAATACCGGCGTTAACTGCTCAGCCATGGTGAGGTGCACAAAAATGGCTAACCTTGGGGCAACGCCCAATCGAGGCAATACCCCCGGGAAAACACGGGGCGCGAGAACATCCCCCTTCAGGCAAAATGCGGATTCCTCAAGTAACCGCGACCGACCATGCTCAACAACTCGCTTCGACCACCCCGCCCCAAACTAACCGGACGAATTTTTGCCTATGCGATGGCCGATGTTTTTGGGCTTTCCTGCGTCGGCATTGGCGCCAGTTGGTTTGCTGCCGGCAAAGGCGCAATTTTGACCCATTTTCCGTCGTCGACCGCAGAAGCCGTGGCTTGTACGGTCGGTGGCATCGTCGTCATGCTCTGGTCAGTCGCCCGTATTCTCGGCGAGCTAGCCAAACAGCGGCCGGAAATGCAGGCGAAATACGATCAATACATCAGCACGCATCATCCAGACAAACGCCAGCGGCCAGCCGCAGACGAGCAAAAATAGTCTATTCAGCCGCTTTACCAGATGCCTTTAGCCAGGCGGGCAACTCCCGCCCCGCGGCATTGTCGATGATGTACTGACGCACCAGGCGCCGCACCACCTGCGATGGCGTCAGATCGTTGGCGGCACAGATTTCCTCAAAGACTTTCTTTTTCTCGGGATCAATCAACAGGGTCAAGCGGGCGGTACGGTTTTCCATAAGGCGACTCAGGCTCGTCTCTTTTAAACAATGTTAATCATATTAACATGTGATTAACATTGACGAATAACCGAGCGCCAATATACTCCACGCCTTACCTTTCGAGCGCCTGCCATGAAAATCGCTTTCCGCCCCAAGTTGCTGGATTGCCTGCCCGGCTACAATCGCGCCCAATTTGGCAAGGATCTGGCCTCGGGGATCACCGTTGGCGTGCTCGCCTTACCACTGGCCATGGCCTTCGCCATTGCCTCGGGTTGCTCACCCGCTTCCGGCATCTGGACGGCCATTGTCGCCGGCTTGCTGATCTCGCTTTTTGGCGGCTCGCGCGTCCAGATTGGCGGCCCGACCGGCGCCTTCATTCCCATCATCTATGGCATCGTCGCCATCCACGGCTTTGCCAACCTGCTCGGCGCCACCATGCTCGCCGGCGTCTTCCTGCTCGCCATGGGGCTGGCCCGCATGGGGCAATTAATTCGTTTCATCCCGGTGACCGTCGTTATCGGCTTTACCAACGGCATTGCGGTCGTTATCTTCCTCGCCCAGATCAAGGACTTTTTCGGCCTGCAAATTGACAACCTGCCGGCGGAATTCTTTGCCCGGATCAAGACCCTGGCGAGCAATGCCCACAGTGTCGACCTGCCCACTCTGGCGCTGGCCAGCGTCTGTTTCGTTTTTTTGCTCTCCTATAACCGGCTGGCCCAACGCTTTGCCCTGCTCCGTCAAGCCCCTGGGCCGTTGGTTGTGCTCCTCGTCGGGACGCTGGCTTCCTATCTGTTCAATTTGCCCGTCGACACCATCGGCACGCGCTTCAATGGGATTCCACAGGAGTTGCCGAACTTTGGCCTGCCCGATCTTTCCATCCATGATTTTGGCAAGCTGATTTCCCCCGCCATCACCATCGCCCTGCTCGGCGCCATCGAATCACTCCTTTCGGCCCGCGTCGCCGACAGCCAGATCAATGACCGCCACGATCCGAATCAGGAATTGGTCGCCCAGGGTCTGGCCAACATTGTCGCCCCGCTCTTCGGTGGCTTTGCGGCCACTGGCGCCATCGCGCGCACCTCCACCAATGTCAAATCCGGTGGCCGGACGCCGATTGCCGGCATCGTCCATGCATTGGTGCTATTCAGCATCGTGCTGCTCGCCGCGCCGCTCGCCGCCTATGTACCGCTCGCCACACTATCGGCCATCGTCATGGTGGTCGCCATCAATATGGGCGAATGGCATCAATTCCTCGAGTTGCGGCGTTATTCCTATAACTACCGCGTGGTCCTGCTCGCCACCTTCTTCGTCACGGTAATCTTTGATCTAACCATCGCCGTCGAACTTGGCATGGTTCTGGCCTGCCTGTTCTTTATTTACCGCATGTCCGAGCTGACCCGTATCGAACGCCGACCATTACGCGAAGAGGCCGAGGAGCCGGCCTTCCTCTACCCGGATGGCAGCATGCGCGTCGCTGCCTGGGAGCTATTCGGCTCATTGTTTTTCGGTGCGGTGAATAAACTGGAAGAGCTGCTCGACCCGGCAGCCGGCCATCCCGAGGTGGTTATTCTCGACATGACGCGGCTGATCCAGCTCGACACCACCGGCCTCGAAGGCCTGGAAAACTTGCGTGACCAGCTGAAAAAGCGCGGCTGCACACTGCTCCTTTGCGGCCTCAATTCGCAGCCCGGCTCACTGCTTTATCGTTCCGGCTTTATCGATCACCTCGGCGAAAACAACGTTTGCACCGATCTATCCGCGGCACTTCAGCGCGCCTACATCCTGCTGCCCAATCTCATGGGCGGCTTCGAAGAAGATTATTGAAAGAAAACACCATGAGCGGCTTGCCCAACTGTCCAAAATGCAAATCCGAATTCACTTATGAAGACGGCAACCTGTACATCTGCCCTGAATGCGCCCACGAATGGAGCGCCGAGGCCAGCGGCGAAGGCGCCGATCAGGCCAAGGTCTGGAAGGATGCCAACGGTAACGTGCTGCAAGATGGCGACAGCATCACGGTGATCAAGGATCTGAAGATCAAGGGCTCATCGTCGGTTGTCAAAGTCGGCACCAAGGTCAAGAACATCCGCCTCGTCGACGGTGACCATGACATCGACTGCAAGATTGACGGCATCGGCGCGATGCAGTTGAAGTC
>JAUYQT010000180.1 GCA_030697085.1 Azonexus sp.
GAGGTTTTAGCCCATGAGCCGTGAAATTTTGCTGCTGGTTGATGCATAGGCCCGCGAAAAGAACGTCAGCAAGGATATCGTCATTGGCGCCCATGAGCTGGCCCTCGCCTCTGCCACCAAGAAGCGTATCAATGACGAAGCCGAGGTGCGCGTCTCAATTGATCGTGCTACGGGTAGCTTTGAGTCCTTCCGTCGCTGGCAGGTCGTGCCAGATAACGAATACGTCAATGAGTTTCTCCAGATCCCCCTTTCTGATGCACAGAAAGATGATCCGGAAGTTGAAGCGGGCGACTCCATCGAAGAAGCGTTGGAGCCGATTGATTTTGGCCGTATCGGTGCTCAGGCTGCGAAGCAGGTTATTCTGCAAAAAATCCGCGACGCCGAGCGCGAGCAGATTCTCGCTGACTTCCTGGAGCGTGGCGATCATATCGTCTATGGCACGATAAAGCGCATGGAGCGCGGCAATGCCATTATCGAGGCCGGCAAGATAGAAGCGCTGCTGCCGCGTGATCAGATGATCCCGAAGGAAAATTTGCGCGTCGGCGATCGTGTCCGGGCTTTTATGTTGCGTATTGATCGTAATGCCCGTGGGCCACAGATTATTCTGTCACGCACCGCACCAGAATTCATCATTAAGCTGTTTGATCTGGAAGTGCCGGAAATTGGCGATGGTCTGATGGAGTTGAAGGCTTGTGCTCGCGATCCCGGTCTGCGTGCCAAAATCGCCGTCAAGTCCAATGATCCGCGCGTCGATCCGATTGGTACCTGCGTCGGCCTGCGTGGTTCCCGCGTGACTGCCGTTCGTAATGAGATCGGTGGCGAAAATATTGACATCGTGCTGTGGTCGGCCGATCCAGCGCAGTTTGTAATTGGTGCGCTGTCGCCGGCTGAAGTTTCTTCGATCATGGTTGATGAAGAAAAGCATGCGATGGACGTTGTGGTCGACGAAGATAACCTCGCCATCGCGATCGGTCGTAGCGGTCAGAACGTCCGCCTTGCTTCCGAGTTGACAGGCTGGACCATCAACTTGATGACTCAGGATGAGTCAGCCAAGCGTTCAGAGGCAGAATCTGCTGAAACCCGTTCGATATTTGTACAAAAACTTGATATCGATGAAGAATTGGCTGATTTGCTGATTGAGGAAGGTTTTTCGAGTCTTGAGGAAGTGGCCTATGTGCCGCTGGCCGAAATGCTTGAAATTGATGGCCTCGATGAAGAAATCGTCAATGAGTTGCGCAATCGCGCTCGCAATGTGCTTCTGACTGAAGCCATTGTGACCGAAGAGCAGCTCGAAAATGTCGCCGATGACCTGATGGGTCTGGATGGCATGAGCAAGGAACTGGCCGCCAAGTTGGCTGGCAATGGCGTCAAGACCCGCGATGATCTCGCTGAGTTGGCGGTTGATGAACTCACGGAAATGACCGGCATCGATGACGAGCGTGCCAAGGAACTCATTCTGAAGGCACGGGCTCACTGGTTCGAGTGAGCGGGAGGTAGCAATTATGTCCGATATAACTGTTTCACAATTCGCTGTTGAACTTAAAATGCCGGCTGCGGCCCTGCTCGAGCAATTGGGCAAGGCTGGCGTTGGCAAGCAGGAGAGCAGCGATCTACTAACCGACCAGGATAAGGCGAAGTTGCTTGATTATCTGCGTCGCGCTCATGGTGATGAGTCAAAGGCCAAGATTACCTTGACTCGCAAAGAAACGTCCGAAATCAAGGCGACTGATTCGCATGGTCGGGCTCGTACCGTTCAGGTTGAAGTGCGCAAGAAGCGCATTTTGATCAAGCGCGAAGTGGGCGAACAATTGCCGGAAGTTGCGGTTCCTGAAGTTGAAGAGACGCTGTTGATTGCACCGGCGGTCGAATTGATGCCAGAGCCGGAGCCTATTCCGGAACCGGTGGTTGAAATCGTGCCGGTCATCCAGCCTGAGCCAGCCCCGGAGCCCATTCCTGAGCCTGTCATTGAAGCGCCCGTTGTTGAAATTCCGGTCGTTGAAGAAATTACGCCAGAACCCGAGCTTGTCGTACCTGCTCCGCCACCGTCGCCGCCAACGCGTGCATCAATCATTGGCGAAGCAGAATTGCGCTCCCGTGAAGAGCAGGAGCGTCGGCACAACCAGTTGCGTGATATTCAGGAGCGTGAACTAAAAGCCAAGCAGTCGCGTGAAGCGGAACTGGTTCGTATGCGTCAGCAAGCCGAAGCCCAAGCCGTGGCGACCAGGGCTGCGGAGACGGCCAAGCAGCAAGCTGCTACGCTGACACCTAAAGCACCGGTTGTTGCACCTGCGCCGGCTGCTGAAAAGGGAACATTGCACAAAAAACCTGACGCACCGGGCAAGGACGCCAAAAAAGGTGGCAATGGCCGAGCTGATGATGGCAAGAAAAAGACAGGCATCAAAACACGCTCTGCGGATACCGGTAGTTCCTGGAAGAGCGGGCGCGGTGGCCATAAGAAACATAGCCACAAAGATGATGATGGTCAGGGTAGCTTCCAGGCACCTACCGAGCAGGTCGTGCGTGAAGTCCATATTCCGGAAACTATTTCTGTTGCGGACCTGGCTCACAAAATGGCGGTCAAGGCGATTGAAGTCATCAAGGTTATGATGAAGATGGGCTCTATGGTCACCATCAATCAGGTGCTTGACCAGGAAACGGCCATGATCGTGGTCGAAGAAATGGGCCATAAGGCGCTTGCTGCCAAGCTGGATGATCCGGATGCATTCCTTGAAGAGTCGCTGGTTGGCGTGCACAAGGATGTGCCGCTCGAGTCTCGGGCGCCAATCGTTACAGTCATGGGTCACGTCGACCACGGCAAGACTTCGCTTCTCGACTATATTCGTCGTGCCAAAGTGGCAGCGGGTGAAGCGGGTGGTATTACTCAGCACATTGGTGCTTATCATGTCGAAACCGAACGTGGCATGGTTACCTTCCTTGATACTCCGGGCCATGAGGCATTTACGGCCATGCGTGCTCGCGGTGCCAAGGCAACCGATATCGTGATTCTGGTTGTCGCCGCTGATGACGGCGTAATGCCGCAAACCAGAGAGGCGGTTCACCATGCTAAGGCAGCGGGCGTCCCGCTCGTCGTTGCGGTGAATAAAATGGACAAACCCGATGCCAATATGGATCGCGTTAAACAAGAACTTGTTGCGATCGGCGTCATTCCCGAAGAGTACGGTGGTGATTGTCCCTTCGTTGGTGTTTCAGCCAAGAAGGGCACTGGTATCGATGAATTGCTTGAGCAGGTTTTGCTGCAGGCTGAAGTTCTTGAACTTAAGGCGCAGAAAGATGCACCTGCCCAGGGCTTGATTATTGAAGCGCGTCTTGATAAGGGGCGTGGTGCAGTTGCTACCATGCTGGTTCTCTCCGGCACCCTCAAGCGCGGTGACGTTGTGCTGGCTGGTCAAGTATCCGGACGTGTTCGTGCCATGCTGGATGAGAATGGCAAGCCGATTAACGAAGCCGGTCCTTCCATTCCTGTTGAAATTCTTGGTTTGTCGGATGTTCCGGCGGCTGGTGAAGAAGCTATTGTGCTGGTTGATGAGAGGAAAGCTCGCGAAATCGCGCTCTTCCGTCAAGGCAAGTTCCGTGATGTCAAGCTGGCGAAGCAACAGGCTGCCAAGCTGGAAAATATGTTCGAGCAGATGAAGGAGGGCGAAATTAAAACTTTGCCACTCATCGTCAAGGCCGACGTTCAGGGCTCACAAGAAGCACTGGTGCAAACCCTGTCCAAGCTTTCCAACGAGGAAGTCAGGGTCAACGTTATTCACGCAGCTGTCGGTGCGATCAGCGAATCCGATGTCAATCTGGCGCAGGCATCCGGGGCTGTTATTATCGGTTTCAACACCCGTGCCGATGCTAACTCGCGCAAGCTGGCTGAAAATTTTGGTGTCGATATCCGTTATTACAACGTGATTTATGATGCGGTGGATGAAGTGAAATCGGCACTTTCCGGCATGCTGTCGCCAGAAAAGCGTGAGCAGATTCTCGGTATGGTTGAAATCCGTCAGGTGTTCCTTGTTTCCAAGGTTGGCGCCATTGCGGGTTGTTATGTACTTGAG
>JAUYQT010000510.1 GCA_030697085.1 Azonexus sp.
GTAGCAAATCAGCCATTGAAACCCTGTGGATTCGTCGATTGCCAACGCCAGGCATCGGTACACATCATGTCGATATTCATCTCGGCCGACCAACCAAGCAACTCACTGGCACGGGACGGATCGGCATAACAGGCAGCGACATCGCCGGGTCTGCGGTCGACAATGCGATAGGGCACATTTTTGCCACTCGCCTTTTCAAAGGCGGCCACGACATCCAGTACGCTATAGCCCTGACCGGTCCCCAGATTGATCGGCACCACGCCGGTCTGTTTATCCAGCGCATTGAGGGCTGCAAGGTGGCCTCGGGCCAGGTCGACGACGTGAATATAGTCACGCACACCTGTGCCATCGGGCGTTGAATAATCACCACCAAATACGCTGAGTTCGGCCCGCCGGCCGACCGCTACCTGAGCAACGTAAGGCATCAGATTATTGGGAATTCCTTGCGGGTCTTCGCCAATCAGGCCACTGACATGCGCCCCAACCGGGTTGAAATAACGCAGCAAGGTAACGCGCCAATTCGCGTCGGCCAGACCGATGTCACGCAACATGTCTTCAATAATCAGTTTGCTGCGACCATATGGATTCGTCACCTGAAGCGGGAAGCTCTCGTCAATCGGCACGGTATGCGGATCGCCATAAACGGTGGCCGACGAACTAAAGACCAGCCGATACACCCCTGCCTTGGCCATTGCCTCAAACAAACACAAAGAACCGACGACATTGTTGTCGTAATAGCGCATCGGCTGCTCGACCGACTCCCCGACCGCCTTGAGGCCGGCAAAATGGATGACCGATTTGATCGGATAGGCGGCAAACACCTTATCCAGCAAGGCAGCATCACGAATATCGCCTTCGATCACCGTGGGCCGCTGGCCGGAAATCTGCTCGATGCGCTCAAGCACCTTGGGCGAGCTATTGGAAAAATTGTCAAGAATGAGCAGTTCATGTCCTGCGCTCGCCAATTCTACGACTGTGTGCGAGCCGATGTAGCCCGCGCCTCCGGTGACCAGAATCATATTCTTCTCCAAAATGCGATGTGTTGATGCAAGGCACATAATTATCGTCAGTCTGCCATTTTGCCCGATTCATGAGTCAAAAAGAATATCGCCGCTGAACTAGTGATCAGCTTGCTTGCCTCCTGAATCCAGAAGCAGGCAGAGCAGATTTTAAAGAATCCAATAAAATGGCGGATTGAGCTTCACGGTTCTGCCGACCCGAACCCGGCCATCACGAAAAGTGACGGCGAGCAACCCACATTAAAGTTACCGAATGAAAATCGAAAAAGAAAAACCCGCCAGCAACAGCAAAAGCCTCGACGGCCACACCCCCATGATGCGCCAGTACCTTGGCCTGAAAGCCGCTCATCCGAACAATTTGCTGTTTTACCGGATGGGCGATTTTTACGAGTTGTTTTTCGAGGATGCGGAGAAGGCGGCGCGGCTGCTCGACATTACGCTGACGACGCGCGGCAAGTCGGCGGATGTGCCGATCAAGATGTGTGGTATTCCCTTTCATTCGATCGAGCCTTATCTCGCCCGCCTGGTGAAAATGGGCGAATCGGTGGTGATTTGCGAACAGATTGGCGACCCGGCGACCAGCAAGGGGCCGGTCGAACGCGCCGTCAGCCGCATCGTCACACCCGGCACGTTGACCGACGCGGCGCTGATCGACGACAAGCGCGACATCTGGCTATTGGCGCTGACCACGACGCGCAACACCGCCGGCATCGCCCGCCTGAATCTGGCCAGCGGCGAGTTCATCCTGACCGAAATCCCCAGTGACCAGATTGCCGCGACGCTGGAGCGCATTCGCCCGGCGGAAATTCTGTATCCGGAATCCTGGCAGCCGAATTTCACGCTGGAAGCAGCACGCACCCGCCAACCGGACTGGTATTTTGAATTCGATTCGGCCAAGCGCCTGCTTTGCGAGCAATTCAAGGTCGCTTCGCTGTCCGGCTTCGGGGCTGAAGGACTGCGTCCGGCGATCGGCGCGGCCGGTGCCTTGCTGCAATATGCCCAGGCCACACAATCGGGCAATTTGCCGCATTTAGTGGCGTTGACCGTGGAAGTCGAAGGCGCCTACCTTGGCCTCGATCTGGCCACCCGGCGCAATTTGGAACTGACCGAAACCCTGCGTGGCCAGCCTTCGCCGACGCTTTTTTCGCTACTCGACAACTGCGTCACCAGCATGGGCTCGCGCCTGCTCCGCCACGCGCTGCACCATCCGCTGCGCGAACGCGACATTCCGGCCGCCCGTCATGGCGCGGTTGAATCACTGCTTGAAGACTACGGCCGGATGGCGGGCGAGGTGCGGGGCAGTCTCAAAGGGATTGCCGATATCGAACGCATCGCTGGCCGCATCGCCCTGCGCAACGCCCGGCCGCGCGATCTGGCCAGCCTGCGCGAATCGCTGGCCGGACTTGTTGCCTTGCGGGCGCCGCTCGGCGAATCGGTTTCCGCCCTGCTCGGCCAGCTGCATGTCGATCTGGCGACCCCGCAGGCGACGCTTGATTTGCTCATCCGTTCCATTGCCGCCGAACCCTCGGCCCAGATCCGCGACGGCGGCGCGATTGCCCCCGGTTTCGATGCCGATCTCGACGAACTGCGCTCGCTGAACGACAACTGCGGTGCCTACCTGATCGACATGGAAACCCGCGAACGTGAGCGCAGCGGCATCAACAGCCTCAAGGTCGAATACAACAAGGTGCATGGCTTTTATATTGAAGTCACCCACGCCAATACCGACAAAATTCCCGACGATTACCGTCGCCGCCAGACTTTGAAAAATGCCGAGCGTTACATCACGCCCGAGCTCAAGGCCTTCGAGGACAAGGCGCTGTCGGCGCAGGAACGGGCACTGGCCCGCGAAAAACTGCTCTACGAAATCATCCTCAATGAACTACTGCCCGCCGTGCCGGCGCTGCAAATCATTGCCCGCGCCGTGGCCCAGCTTGACCTGCTGGCCGGTTTTGCCGACACCGCCTTGAAGCGCAACTGGAGCAAACCGGAATTTGCCCCGGAAATCGGGTTGACCGCGCAGTTGTTAATTGAGGGCGGCCGTCACCCGGTCGTTGAAGCCGAAATGGCCAATGGCGCCGAAACCTTCATCGCCAACGATTGCCGACTGGCCGAAAACCGCCGACTGCTGCTGATTACCGGCCCCAACATGGGCGGCAAATCAACCTACATGCGGCAGACGGCGCTGATCGCCCTGCTCGCTCACATCGGCAGTTACGTGCCGGCTGACCGCTGCGTCCTCGGTCCACTCGACCGGATTTTCACCCGCATTGGCGCCTCCGACGATCTCGCCTCCGGGCGCTCGACCTTCATGGTCGAAATGACCGAAGCCGCCGCCATCCTGCACCACGCCACGCCACAAAGCCTCGTCCTGATGGACGAAATCGGCCGCGGCACCTCGACCTTCGACGGCATGGCGCTGGCCTTCGCCATCCTGCGTCACCTGATCGACAAGAACCGCTGCCTGACGCTGTTCGCCACGCACTACTTCGAAATGACCCGGCTTTCGCACGAATACAGCGAACTGGCCAACGTCCATCTCGACGCCGTCGAACACAACGACCGCATCGTCTTCATGCACTCGGTCGAGGAAGGCCCGGCCAACCAGAGCTACGGAATTCAGGTCGCTGCGCTGGCCGGTATTCCGACAGCCGTCGTTCGCGCTGCGCGCAAGCAACTGCGCGAATTTGAACAAAGAGCGACGGTCGACCCGCTGCAACCCGATCTTTTCACCCGCAACGACCCGGAGCCCGTCGAGCCCGAGGCCAACCCTGCACTCGAACAACTGGCCTTGATCGACCCGGACAGCCTGACCCCGCGCCAGGCGTTGGATGCGCTTTACGCGCTGAAAGGCCTGCTCAAATGAAAGTCTGGCTCGCTGCTTTGCTCTTCGCCTGCACGACGCTGGCCCAAGCCGAGGTCTGGCGTTTCGGGCTGATCGGCGACGTGCCTTACTCGGACGACGAGCGCCGCGAATTGCCGCGCATGTTGAACGCCATCGCCGAGCGTAAGGTCGATTTCATCGCCCATATCGGTGATCTCAAGCATGGCAAGGATCGCTGCGATGACAGCCTCTTTGCTGATCGCTACCAGGTCTTCAACGCCAGCCGCGTGCCTTTTATTTTCGTTCCCGGCGACAACGAATGGACGGACTGCGACCGCCTGTCGAATGGTGGATTTCAGCCGCTGGAACGCCTGAACAAGCTGCGCAGCCTGTTCTGGAACGACAATTTTTCGCTCGGCCAGAAGAAACTGGCGCTCGAACGTCAGCCCGGCAGCTACACCGAACACAGCCGTTTCCGCCTTGGCCCGGTGCTATTCGTGACGCTCAACCTGCCGGGCGGCAGCAATAATTTCGGCATAACCGAGGTAGCGAACCCGGAATTCCTCGCCCGCAACCCGGTAGTTTTGGCATGGGTGAAAGAAAATTTTGCCCTCGCCCGCCGCGAAAAACTGGCCGGCATCGTGCTGCTTTTTCAGGCTAATCCGGGATTCAAGCACTATGCCCAAGGCCTCGGCCAACGCGGCTATCGGGAATTTCTTGAGCTACTCGACAAGGAAACCAGCAGCTTCGACGGCGAGGTGATGGTCGTTCATGGCGACTCCCACAACAGCCGCGTTGATCATCCACTTCGCGATAGCAAGGGAAAACGGCTGAAGCAATTCACCCGGATCGAAACCTTCGGCTACCCGACAATGGGCTGGACGCAAGTCGTCATCGATACCGCAGCGAACAAGCTATTCAGCGTCGAGGCTCGCCCGTGGTCGGAAAAATCACGGTAGAACCTTATTTGTCATTCCCGCGCAAGCGGGAATCCAGAGCGGTTCGGACCATGGATTCCCGCCTGCGCGGGAATGACAGCTTTCGAACCTATTGATCAGTGACGTCTACATTGTTACGGTCAACACCAAAAATCGACCTAATTCCATAACGCCTGAAGGAAAAAAATGCCCCTCTTCCAACTCGGTGACAAACAACCCCAACTCGGCGACAACGCCTGGGTTGCCCCCAACGCCACGCTAATCGGCGATATCCATCTCGGCGCCAACGCCTCGATCTGGTGGAACGCCACCTTGCGCGGCGACAACGACCCGATTCACATCGGCGACAACACCAACATTCAGGACGGCTCCGTGCTGCATACCGATGAAGGCGTCCCCATGCACATCGGCAACAACGTCACCGTCGGCCATCTGGTCATGCTGCATGGCTGCACCGTCGGCGACGGCAGCCTGATCGGCATCGGCTCGGTGATTCTCAACCGGGCGGTGATCGGCAAGGGCTGCATTGTCGGGGCCAATACGCTGATTCCCGAAGGCAAGGTATTTCCCGATCGGGTGCTGATCGTCGGCTCACCCGGCAAGGTGGTGCGGGAATTGAGCGATGAAGATGTCGCCAATTTACAAAAATCGGCCGCACATTATGTCGCTAACGCCCACCGTTACCGTGACACACTTTCGGCGCTGTAAACGCCAACGCGGGGCCGCGGCCCCGCATCAAATAAACCTTGTCATTTCTGCCTTCGCAGGAATAACCGACTAATGCGCGATGACTAAACCGCGCTCGACAAATTAGAGAGCGTGATATTTGAGCGCATCGTCTCCATCACTTTTTGCAGCCCGATACGCGCCTTGGTGTTGATGATCAACGGTGCCCGCAAATTCGGGCTGACTTCAGCCTTGCCTTCGCCTTCCTTCTTGAACAGTACCTGCATCACCGCTACATCCTCCGGCGCCGGAGTTTGCAGCAGTGCATTTTCAGTATCGGTCAGCGCCAGCTCGTAATTAAAACCCAGCGTCGTCGGGTCGACGATCTGGAAAGCCAGGCCGGCATCATCCAGTGACTGCAGCGTGTAGCTGGCTGGTTGTCCCTGATCGTTTTCGTGAACCAGCATGAAACGCTTGTTATCTTCAAAAGCCACCAGACCATTTGGGAAGGTAATCACTTTTTCCGGGCTGACTTCAACGCTACCGAATAGATATGTTTCAACTTTCACGGGTTTCTCCTCTGGATAAAATAATTATCGCTGCATGCTACACCAGTTAAACGCGGTTGTATTTTCCCGGCGGATTGCGCATAGTTCACCCCCCTTTTGCTGCACTGCCGCATCCATGCTCGCTCCTATTGAACATCGTATTGCCCTCGAACTCGGCGCCCGCCCGGCTCAGGTTATTGCCGCCATCACTCTGCTCGACGAAGGCGCCACCGTGCCCTTCATCTCGCGTTATCGCAAGGAAGCCACCGGCGGGCTGGATGACACCCAGTTACGCAACCTCGAAGAGCGCCTGACCTACCTGCGCGATCTCGAAGACCGGCGTGTTGCCATCGTCGCCAGCATTGATGAACAGGGCAAGCTGACGCCAGAGCTACGTGCCGAAGTGATGAACGCCGAAACGAAGCAGCGTCTCGAAGACCTTTACCTGCCATACAAGCAGAAGCGGCGGACCAAGGCGCAGATCGCCCGCGAAGCCGGTATCGAACCGCTGGCGCTGGCCCTGCTCGGCGACCCGAATCTGACACCGGAAGCCGAAGCCGAGAAATTCCTAAATGTGGACGCCGGCTTTGCCGACACCAAGGCCGTACTCGATGGCGCCCGCCAGATCCTGATGGAAAAATTTGCCGAGGATGCCGAATTGCTCGGCCAGCTCCGCGAATTCCTGCGTGAGCACGGCATGCTGCGGTCAACCGTGATTGAGGGCAAAGAAACCGAAGGCGCAAAGTTCCGCGACTGGTTCGACTTTGCCGAAGCGATCACCAGCATGCCCTCGCACCGTGCCCTAGCGCTGCTGCGCGGCCGCAATGAAGGCATGCTTAATGTCTCACTGGTACTCGATTCCGAACTTGACGAAGAAACCGTCAAGCCCGGCGCCAACCCCTGCGAACAGCGTATCGCCGTCCGTTTCGGCATCAAGCCCCAGAACCGCCCGGCTGACAAATGGCTGGCCGACACCGTGCGCTGGACCTGGAAGGTGAAGATATACACCCACCTCGAACTGGAGCTGATGAACGAACTGCGCGAGCGCGCCGAGGAAGAAGCGATCCGCGTTTTCGGCCGCAATCTGAAAGACTTGCTGCTCGCCGCCCCGGCCGGCCAGCATGTCACGATGGGCATCGACCCCGGCATCCGCACCGGCTGCAAGCTGGCCATCGTCGATGCCACGGGAAAAATGCTCGACCACGCCACCATTTACCCGCATGAGCCGCGCTGCGACTGGGATGGCTCGATTGCCACCATCGGTCGCCTGGCCGCCAAGCATCAGGTCAGTCTGGTCGCTATCGGCAACGGCACGGCCAGCCGCGAAACTGACAAGCTGGTGCAGGATGTCATGAAGCGTTATCCGGAAGCCCGGCTGACCAAGATCGTCGTTTCCGAAGCCGGCGCCTCGGTTTATTCCGCCTCCGAATTCGCCGCCAAGGAATTCCCCGATCTCGACGTCTCGATCCGTGGCGCCGTGTCGATTGCCCGCCGCCTGCAAGATCCGCTGGCCGAACTGGTCAAAATCGACCCGAAATCGATCGGCGTCGGCCAATACCAGCACGACGTTTCGCAAACCAAGCTGGCACGCAGTCTGGATGCCGTGGTCGAGGATTGCGTCAATGCCGTCGGCGTCGATGTCAATACCGCCTCGATTCCACTGCTCACCCGCATTTCCGGCCTGAATACCGGACTGGCGACGAACATCGTGACTTACCGCGATGCCAACGGCGCTTTCCGCTCACGCGATGCGCTGAAAAAAGTGCCGCGCCTCGGCGACAAGACGTTCGAGCAAGCCGCCGGTTTCCTGCGCGTGCCGAATGGCGACAACCCGCTCGACAATTCCTCGGTGCACCCGGAAGCCTATCCGGTCGTTGAAAAAATCATTGTCGACCTGAAAAAGCCAATCAAGGAATTGCTCGCCGACAGCCGACTGGTGAAAAGCCTTAACCCGGCGCAATACACCAACGAACGTTTCGGCCTGCCCACCGTGCAGGATATTTTCAAGGAACTGGAAAAGCCCGGCCGCGACCCGCGCCCCGAGTTCAAGACCGCCACCTTCACCGATGGCGTCGAAAAGGTCAGCGACCTGCGCCCCGGCATGATCCTCGAAGGCGTCGTCACCAACGTCGCCGCCTTCGGCGCCTTTGTCGATATCGGCGTCCATCAGGATGGTCTGGTGCACGTTTCGGCGCTCTCCAATACCTTCGTCAAGGATCCGCATTCCATCGTCAAGGCCGGCCAGATCGTCAAGGTCAAGGTGCTGGAAGTTGACCTGCAGCGCCAGCGCATTGCACTGACCATGCGCATGGGTGATGAGCCGACGCCAGGCAAGCGCCCGGATAACGCCCCGGCCAATCGCGGTAGCCAGAACCAGAGCCGGCCGCGCCCCGCAGGAAGTCCCCTTGGGGGGCAACAGCGCTCTGCGGGACCAGCCCCGGCGGGCGGCAGCATGGCGAATGCCTTTGCCAAATTGAAGCGTTAAACCTGAACCTGGGGCAACGCTGACAACAGCGTTGAACCATTGATAAATACGACAAAGGCCGGGGTAACCCGGCCTTCTTCATTTCTGCGTTTCTTTTGCGGTCGACCGTATCCTGCAAGATACAGCTTCGGCTCAAGCACACCCGGCCAACGCATTACGCCAAACGGAGATATCTAACGTAGAAAAACCGCGAGGAGCCAGCATAAAGGCGGACTCGTTTCAAGGAGCCCGCCCTACGATTACCTGTCAGGCGATGTGTCGGTTAGGCAGCTTTCCGCTTGCGCATCGTCGAGGCCC
>JAUYQT010000511.1 GCA_030697085.1 Azonexus sp.
CTGACCGGCATCATCTGTTGCCCGGGCGGCGATTTCTGCGACCTGGCCAATGCCAAGTCCATCCCGATTGCCACCGCCATTCAGGCGCGTTTCGACGACCTCGACTATCTGTTCGACATTGGCGACATCGACCTCAACATCTCGGGCTGCATGACCGCCTGCGGTCACCACCACGTCGGCCACATGGGCGTGCTCGGTGTCGACAAGAATGACTCGGAGTTCTACCAGGTCACATTGGGCGGCCGTCAGGGTAACAATGCCAAGCTCGGCAAGGTCATCGGCCCCTCCTTCTCGGCCGGCGAAATGCCTGACGTGGTCGACAAAATCATCAAGGTTTATGTCGAAAACCGCGTCGACGAAGAGCGCTTCCTCGACACCTTCGATCGCATCGGCATCGACCCATTCAAGAATCGCGTTTACGAAGGCCGTGCCCACGGCAAGGCCAAAGCTGCAGAAAAGGAGGCCGCATAATGGCTCAACTGATCAAGAACCAGACTGTTGCGGTCGACGCCTGGAAAACGCTGGAATTGGCCGAAGGTGAAACCCCGGAAACCGTTACCTTGCCGGCTGGCGACTTCATTTTCCCGTTCGCCGTCTGGCAGGCGCGCAAGGCCGAGATCATCTCCTGCCACAAGCGCATCGGCCTGCTGCTGCAACCGGACGAGCGCGTCGAGGAGGTGGCCGCCGATCTCGATTACTTCATCGTTATCGCGGTCAATTTCCCGAAATTTGTCGATGGTCGGGGTTACTCAACCGCCAGCCTGCTACGCCAGCGTCACCACTACCAGGGCGAACTGCGCGCCGTCGGTGATGTATTGCACGATCAGCTCTTTTTCATGCAGCGCGTCGGCTTTGACGCCTATGCGCTGAAGGATGAAAAGAATCCGGTCTACGCACTGGAAGCTGGATTTTCGCCCTTCAGCGATACTTACCAGACCTCGACCAGCCAGCCCCAGCCGCACTTCCGCCGCCGCGCCTGAAATACTGCGCTCGTGCCCACTGCAACGCCATCATTTCCCCT
>JAUYQT010000242.1 GCA_030697085.1 Azonexus sp.
GCCCAGCAGCGAGGGAATCGCGAGCTTCTTCCAGACCAGGAAATTGCGCCGCCAGACGGGGAGCCAGCCGATAGGGAAAGCGGGGGAAGACATGGCGGTGGGGGTGAGCCTTGGGCGGGGAAGGGAGAGGCATTTTAACCTGCCGGGTCGTTGGCTTGATTCTTTGCGGTGATCTGCATTTGTCATTGGCGACTACCGTAAAGCGGGTAGAATTTGTCATATTCGTTGCGCCAATCGAACCAAAATGAGCTACACACGTAGCGCGTTCCCGATTATTAGTCCGAAATCAACATAACAAAACATCATCCGCCGTGTAGAAAAAATCAAATAGAATAATCACATGACAATCGAAAAAAATCGAACAAAGTCACTCGCTTTGGCAAAAATTGAATCGAACGAGAAAAAATGGGTTTTAGTATTTAATTTTGGGGCAACACTTGTCAAAGCTATTGCGGGCTGCTTCATCGCCTATATCATGCTGGACTCTCTTCAAGGGATCATTCTCTCTAAACCAGAAAACATTGATGCACTCAGTCGCTTCGTAGAGAAAATGCGAATGGGCGAGGCACTCGGATACGTTATTGCTGGCGTCATGGGGATCGCATACAATCGCGAGCGCAATGGCAAAAAGCGACTAATTGCAGAGAAGGGTCGAATGCAAAAAGCACTAGAGGCAGATGATGCCCATCGCTCATCGAGCGGCTTGGATGGCTATGGCATGGCCCCAGAAGACAACGCTATACGCCTCGGAGAGGCCCAATAATATGGAAACATTTCTATTCGGTTTTGGTTTGTTACTAAGCTACTTCGCATGGAAGGCTTGGAAGCGCACAGCGCTAGATACATGCCGAGACAGACTGTTTGACATCCGTGATGACGCACGGCGCTATTTTATTGAGCACAATATCCCGCTCGACGACAAGGTCTACATTGCCCTCAGGACTCTATTGAATGCACACATCCGATATGCAAAACGGATGACATTCCCCACATTTGTCGCAATGACTTGGGCGATGCACGAAGACCAAGAAGTTATGCAAAACATGCGGAGAGAAATTAACGCACGTCTCGCCACAAAAGATGCCGACCTAACCCGATTCATCGCTTCTGTTAGAAAGCAATCGTCAGAAGCGATGATGCAATACATCGGTGAAACATCTGCATTCATTATTTTTTCGGTAATCATCGGTTGGCCGCTATATGTCACATACAAGTGCGTCAAGGTGCTAGGTGGCATCATTCGTGAGCAGAAAAAGCTTGTATTCGACAGCTTTGACTCAAGCCTGACGATAGCAAAACAACTTTTAAAAGTAATATTTAGATCTATACCACTCGCTATTGTCGGGATGGTCATGGCACTCCCGGCCAGAGCAGGCTCACCCGAAACCAGGTACAGCAGTGCTTCACTACTGGAAGAGTACTCATACGAATCAAGCCTAGTTCGATAAGAAAACACAATCGGGGACAGACCAAAATTTCCTGACCCTCTCCCTGAGTTATCCCGCAAAGCCCCATCGCCAAAACGATGGGGCTTTTTGCTGCATCGGGGTAAAAGGGGTCTGAAAAATCAAAGGGGTCACCCATTAGTCGGCCCGTGTCAAGCGAGTAAACAATCCCATGGCGGCGCAAGCCGCCAGTTTTTTACTTCTTCATGCAGCCCCTCGCAATAATCGATCGCGCCCGTTTCTTCAAAGTATGGCTGCGAACGAATCGCGCCAGTCACCTATCAGGATCAAGCTAAGTAAAAGAGCTAAGTAAAAGGGGTCACCCATTAGTCGGCCTGTGTCAAGCGAGTAAACAACCCCATGGCGGCGCAAGCCGCCAGTTTTTTTACTTCTCTCACCACCCTCGCAATCGCTGACCGCGTCCGTTTCTTCAAAGTATGGCTGCGAACGAATCGCGCCAGTCACCCATCAGGATCAAGCGATCAGCGATGTGTCATTGACCGGCATTATGGAGCCACCGATGATCGGCGTAATGGAGCCAGTTTGAAGAAGTGAATAAAAGGGGTCAGACCCCAATGGCACTCGGTTAAGCCTATAACGCTCGGAATTGGGGTGGGCTGAACCCTTCTGATGGTAGGCTTTTGTTGCGAAACGAAAGTCACCATTCACAAGAGGTCAGCCCGGATGAAGGATACCAAA
>JAUYQT010000304.1 GCA_030697085.1 Azonexus sp.
TTCAAGAACGGCAATGTCGAAGCAACCAAAGTGGGCGCACTCTCCAAGTCCCAACTCGCTGCCTTTATTGACAGCAATCTGTAATCTCCGTAGTCTTCCAACCTGAGGGCGTTTTCTGCGCCTTCAGGCAGATGCCTCAGGTTTGACGCCACAGCATCCATCCCTCTCCCAGCAATTCAAGCGCTCTCGTCCCGGTTCTCAGGCAGAACCCCGGCTTCTATGTGCAGCGCCACCTAAACTCCGAAATGCAACTCTCAGACCTCAAAATACTACACGTCAGCAAATTGCTGGAGATGGCGACCGAACTAGTCATCGAAAACGCCAACCGCATGCGCAAACAGGAGCTGATCTACGCCATCCTGAAAGCCAAGGCCAAAGTCGGCGAAACCATTTACGGCGACGGCACGCTGGAAGTTCTGTCGGACGGCTACGGTTTCCTCCGTTCCTCTGACACTTCATACCTCGCCAACCCGGATGACATCTACGTCTCCCCATCACAGGTACGGCGCTTCAACCTGCGCACCGGCGATACCATCGAGGGCGAAATCCGTACCCCGAAGGACGGCGAACGCTATGTGGCGCTGACCAAGCTGGAATCGATCAACGGTTTTCCGCCGGAAGCGAACAAGAATAAAATCATGTTCGAGAACCTGACAGCGCTGCACCCGACGCGCATGCTGCGTCTGGAGCGCGAGATCAAGGCGGAAGAAAATATCACCAGCCGCGTCATCGACATGATCGCCCCGGTCGGCTGCGGCCAACGCGGACTAATCGTCTCGCCGCCGAAATCTGGCAAGACGGTGATGTTGCAACACATCGCGCATGCCATCACAGCCAATCATCCGGACGTCGTGCTGATCGTTCTGCTGATCGACGAGCGCCCCGAAGAAGTGACCGAAATGACCCGCACGGTCAAAGGTGAAGTCGTTGCTTCCACCTTCGACGAACCGGCCAGCCGCCACGTGGCGGTCGCCGAAATGGTCATCGAAAAAGCCAAGCGCCTGGTCGAGCACAAGAAGGATGTCGTTATCCTGCTTGACTCGATCACCCGCCTCGCCCGCGCCTACAACACCGTCCAGCCTGCTTCCGGCAAGGTACTGACCGGCGGCGTCGATGCCAATGCCCTGCAAAAGCCGAAGCGCTTCTTTGGTGCGGCGCGCAATATCGAGGAAGGCGGCTCGCTAACCATCCTCGCCACGGCTCTGGTCGACACCGGCTCGCGTATGGACGAAGTGATTTACGAAGAGTTCAAGGGCACCGGCAACGCTGAAATCCATCTTGATCGCCGCATGGCCGAGAAGCGCATGTATCCGGCAATCAACGTCAATCGCTCCGGCACTCGCCGTGAAGAACTGCTGCTCAAGCCTGACGTTCTGCAAAAAATGTGGGTATTGCGCAAGCTCTGTTACCCGATGGACGACCTCGCCGCCATGGAATTCCTGCTCGACAAGGTCAAGTCAACCAAGGGCAATGCAGAGTTTTTTGATGCAATGCGCCGCGGATAAGTCGCTAAAACGTATTGCAACTGCGTGATTATTCGAGGATAATCCCGTGCTTCCCAGATCGGCCACATCCGCCGGTCGCTTGATAATAGGACAAAAGATGAAAACTGATATCCATCCCGAGTACAACGAAATTCAGGTGACCTGCTCCTGCGGCAGCGTCTTCACCACCAAATCGACCATGAAGAAGAAAGACTTTCACGTTGAAGTCTGCTCCCTCTGCCACCCGTTCTACACCGGCAAGCAAAAGATTGTTGACACGGCTGGCCGCGTTGAGAAATTCAACCAGAAATTCGGCAACATGCGCGGCAAGGCTGCAACTGCCTGATCTGTGTGATTTGTATGCGACAAAAGGCAGCCGAAAGGCTGCCTTTTTCATTTCCGGCCGCACCACCCAAAAGCTGACTGACTCACTTTCCTACTCAGTTAAAAGATAGCCTCACCACGATGCAAAGAAAAACAAAGCCCTCCAGACGACCGGGCTAACCCACCCAATAAATGCCTAAAATATTGGCCTACCTTACATTCTTCCATTTTGCCGCACCTCTGCGCCAAGGTTTCCAGCGTGAGCAGCCCACCCAACCGAAATGCCTGACTTTCTCGCCTTGATCCGTCACGGTATCCGTTTGCCTCCGGCAGGCTGGATGCTTGCCGCCATGCTGGCCTTCTATGTACTGGCCGGCCTGTTCGGGCGCGACCCCTGGAAGGGCGAAGACGCCATTCACATCAGCACCGCCTGGCACATGCTGCATTATGGCGAATGGCTCTCGCCTGACCTGGCCGGCCGCGCCTTTCACGAGCCCCCGCTTTATTATTGGACCGCCGCACTGACCGGCACAATTTTTGGTGGCTGGCTACCGATGCACGAAGCTTTGCGGCTGGCCAGCGGCATTTGGGTTGCCCTGGCGCTAATGGGTCTTTATTACGCCGGCCGCGAACTTTACGGCCAAGAAAGCGCTGCTGCCAGCCCAATGTTACTTGCCGGCTGCGTCGGGCTGCTCCTGCATGCCCATGATGCCCAACCAATGTTGATCGCCATTGCCGCCTACAGCGGCGCGCTTGGCGCGCTTGCCACCATTGGCCGCAAACCACGGCTGACCGGCATCTATTACGGACTGGCGGTCGCCGGTTGCTTACTCGGTGCCGGCATTTCACCCACCTTACCGCTCCTCGCCATTGCCCCGATTGCCTGGTGGCTCTCGCCAGATCGTCCGAAAGCCCTGCACACACTGGCCATTGGCCTCGCCATGGCGATCCTGCTCATTCTGCCCTGGCCCATTTTGCTACTCATCCTCGAACCTTCACGCTTCCACGGCTGGCTGGCCACTGAACTCGCGCCTCTGAAAACACCATTCTCCCTCCCCGGAGCCGGGCGTTTTCTCGCACTCCTCCCCTGGTTCGCCTTCCCGGTATTACCCCTCGCCGGCTGGACACTCTGGACCCGGCGCAAGGCATGGCGTGCCCCGGCCCAATTACTGCCGCTGGCTTTTTTCCTCATTACCTTGCTCGTACTTGCCCTCGCCTACTACCCACGCGAAATCCCGGCTTTACTGATGCTGCCACCGCTAGCCCTGCTCGCCACACCCGGCGCCCTGACCTTGCGCCGCGGTGCAGCCAACGCTTTCGACTGGTTTGCGATGATGACTTTTAGCCTTTTTGCCGGTCTGATCTGGCTAGCCTGGTCAGCGATGGCAATGGGCTGGCCAGAAAAACTGGCCAAACGCGCTGTCATACTGCGCCCCGGCTTCATCGGCCAATTTGATTTATCCGACTTCCTTCTCGGCCTGGCCGCAACGGCCTGGTGGCTGTGGCTGATCTTCACCGCCCCGCGCTCGCCTTACCGCAGCCTGACGCACTGGACACTTGGCTTCACCACGCTCTGGCTGCTCGCTACAACGCTGATTTTGCCCTGGTTCGACTATGGCAAAAGCTACCGTCCAGTCGCCCAGGCCATCGTCCAGGCCTTGCCGCCAGACCCTGGCTGTCTGGCTGAACGCGGACTCGGTGATGCCCAACGCGCTTCACTTTCCTACTTCACTAAAGTCAACCCGGTTTCGCTCGACAGCGCCGCCGGCAAAGCCTGCAACTGGCTGCTCGTCGCCGGCACCAGCCGGCAGACACTGGCGGCCCCCAATGCACAATGGAAGGAAGTCTGGGAAGGCAGCCGCCCGGGCGACCGCAAAGAAAAATTCCGTCTTTTTCGGCGTTGACCGCAGCAACAGCGCACAACAACACCGGCCAATTACGTCACGGATATTTTTCCGTGACGCAGAAACAAAAGCCGCGATCAGGAAACCGACTTAACCAGGAAGTGTTCGCGGTAATACTTCATTTCGTCGATCGACTCATAAATATCCGCCAGCGCCGTATGCCGGCCCTTCTTTTTGAAACCTTTGTAAATTTCCGGCTGCCAGCGCTTGCACAGCTCTTTCAAGGTACTGACATCAAGATTGCGATAGTGAAAATACGCCTCCAGCGTCGGCATGTAGCGCGCCATGAAACGACGATCCTGACCAATTGAATTGCCGCACATTGGCGAATGACCTTTGGATGAATATTTTTTCAGAAACTCCAGCGCCACCGCCTCAATTTCCGCTTCATTCATTGTCGAGGCTTTAACCTTATCGACCAAACCGGACCGACCATGGGTTTTCTGGTTCCAATCATCCATGCCCGCCAGCGTTTCATCCGTTTGATGCACCACCCAGGACGGTGATTCGGCAACCATTTCCAGCTCGGAATTAGTGACAACCATCGCCATTTCGATAATCCTGTCGCCATCCGGGTTCAAACCGGTCATTTCCATATCCAGCCAGACGAGGTTGTTTGCGTTGCCTGCCATATAATTGCCCAAGTTCATAAAAAGATGAATTTTCTCACAGCTTTACATTGACCCTCGTGACTCCCGACTTCACTCTCCTCTTTCTTCTCGCCTTTGCGCTGACGCTGGCAGCTCGCCTGTGGCTGAAACTACGCCACATTCGCCACGTTTCGGCGCACCGCAATGCCGTACCGGCCGACTTTGCCGAACGCATTCCGCTCACTGCTCACCAAAAAGCGGCCGATTACACGGTCGACCGCAATAAAACAGCCATTTTTTCCACGCTGATAGACGCGGCCCTGTTACTCATCCTGACACTCGGTGGTGGCCTTGCCTGGCTGCATGGTTTCTGGGCCCCCCAGCTTGATGGCCTGAGTTATGGCCTGGCGATGATTTTTAGCCTGATGCTCATCTCCAGCCTGATCGACCTGCCAATCTCGCTTTACCGTCAGTTCGTCATTGAAACCCGCTACGGCTTCAACCGTATGACGCTCGGCCTGTTCTTCGCCGATCTGGGCAAACAAACCGTGCTCGGCATTGCCGTCGGCGCCCCCCTGATCCTCATCGTTCTCTGGCTGATGGGTGCGATGGGCCCGTTCTGGTGGCTCTACGTCTGGCTCTTCTGGAGTGCCTTCAACCTGCTCGCCATGTTTATTTATCCGACCTGGATTGCGCCGCTCTTCAACAAATTTTCCCCCCTTGAAGACGGCGAAATGAAAGTACGCATCGAAGCCCTGCTCAAGCGCTGCGGCTTCCGCTCCTCCGGCCTTTTCGTGATGGATGGCTCAAAACGCTCCAACCACGGCAACGCCTACTTCACCGGCT
>JAUYQT010000349.1 GCA_030697085.1 Azonexus sp.
TGGACTTCGGAGAAATCGTTGTCTCTGGCCTGGCGAATGGCTTTTTCTGCCAGCCAGTTGCGCAATACGTATTTGGGGTTAGCGGTGAGCATGGCGGCTTGGCGCTCGGTGTCGGCCCACGGCGTTAAGGCCAGACGGGCGCGCCAGTGGGCGAGCCAGACATCACAAGCGGCCCGGTCGATAAACAGGTCACGCAGTGGAGCATCGATTTTTGCCTGCTTTTCGCGGTTGACCGTACGGCCAGCCGTTGCTTCTATGGTCCTGGGGCCAGCCGTTGCTTCTATGGTCGTAGGGTCTGCTGTTGTCTTCAGCGTTGTGGCCGGTAGTTTCGACAAGGTGCGGAAAAATAACGTGAAGTCGGGGCGATGTTGTTGCAGGAAAGCAAATGTTTCGCCGATGAAGTTTTCGTCATCCGGCAGGCCGCTGAGTAGGCCAAGTTTGGCCCGCATCAGGCGTTCGAAGGTGGCGGCGAAGGCGTCGCCATAGGTTTCGTCGACCGCGGTGCGCGCTTGTTGCGGGCGCTTGATCAGCGGCAAAAATGCGTCCGCCAGACGATACAAATTCCACTGCCCGACATGCGGCTGGTTGCGGTAGGTATAGCGGCCCTGATGGTCGGAATGGTTGCAGATGTGGCCGGCGTCGAAGGCCTCCATGAAGCCGAAGGGGCCGTAGTCCAGCGTCAGGCCGAGAATTGACATGTTGTCGGTATTCATCACGCCGTGCATGAAGCCGACCGCCATCCAGTGCGCCATCAGTTCGCCGGTACGGCGCGAAACATCGCGCAGCAAGGCGTCGTAGGGATTCGCCTCGGCGCGGCATTCCGGCCGGAAGGTGTCGATGACGTAATCGGCCAGTTGCTGCAATTCGAGCGGTTTGTCGCGCGATGACCAATGTTCGAAGGAACCAAAACGGACGAAACCGGGGGCAACGCGGGTAACGACCGCAGCGGTTTCGATCTCCTCACGGCGGACGGGATGATCGGCACCGATGACACAGAGCGCCCGGGTTGTCGGCACGCCGAGGCCGGCCATGGCTTCCGAGCAGAGAAATTCGCGGATCGAGGAACGGAGCACGGCGCGTCCGTCGGCACCGCGCGAATAGGGCGTTTTCCCCGCTCCCTTAAGCTGAATTTCCCAATGCCCGAGATCATTGCGCAGGCCGCCGAGCAGATGCGCCCGACCATCGCCCAGTTGCCCGGCCCAAACGCCAAATTGATGCCCAGAATAGACGGCGGCCAACGGTTCCGCCCCCGGCGGCAAGTGATTACCGGCGAAGATTTCGGCAAATTCGGGGCTTTCCTGCAAGCTGGGTGGCAAACCAAGCAACTCGGCCACTTCAGCGCTAACGCCAACGACGTAGGGTGCCGGCAGCGGCTGCGGCTTGAGGCGGGTGTAAAAAGCTTCGGGCAAGGCCGCGAAGCTATTGTCGAAGACGGGGAATTCGAGTGGCAAGGGTTCCGGGGCGTTCATGGCTGGTTTTGTCAGGTTTCTGGCGAAAAATTCGGGCATCCAGGCACGCAGCAAAGGGGGTGCCGGGATGTTCGCTCGTCAGAACATGAAACGCGTCAATGGTTCGCCGAATCAAAAAACAAGTGCCACAAGGCGAATTCAACGGCACGCCAGCAGCGCTGAAAGCGGCGCTCGTTTAAACTCCCACCATGCGCCGCTACCCCTTCTCGTTTATCGCCCTCACTACCCTTGGCGTCCTCTGCGCCATTCCCGGTGCCATCAGCCTTGCTGGCTTCGGCGCCAGCCTTCATCCGGTGCTTGACGACCCGATGGCCGGGCTGGCCTTCATCGTTTCAGCCGTCGCGCTGATCGGCTCGGGGATTTTTCCACTGGTGATTGCCAAGCTGAAGGCGGGCGAAGAGGGCTAAGTAGTTCTTCTGCTTAATTGGCTCAATGTTGCCAACAAAACCGGTTCAAAAACGCAAACCAAGCGCCTTTTCAACAAACTGAGCGGAAATAACGCCGGAGACTTTCTCTTTCCGGCCAGCACCGTTGAACAGGAAGGTGCGCGGCAATTCACCCGACCAGTTCGGGTCAATCGCGTAGGCAATGGCGTCCGGATTGTCATTGCCGTAGGCATAGCGCGGACCGGGCAAGTGATAGCGGTCAAGCAGCGGCCCAAGGATGGCGCTATCAGTTTCGGCCGCCACCGTAATGACCCGTAGCTGCTTGTTGCTTTTGACCAGGGTCGACAGCAATTCCAGATTCTTTTTGCAATGACTGCAATCGGAAGACCAAAGGGCAACGATGGTCGGCTGCCGATGACTGGCCGGGTCCAGCAACTGCGCTGCGGTCAACTTGTTTAAAGGGGTGAAATCAGCCGCTTGCACAGGCAACACCAGCAGGGCAGCGAGAAGTAAGAGCAGGTTTTTTCTCATGGCAGGGGAAAGAGGCGGAAGCCTTCCTTTTCAGTACGCCAGAAGGCAAATAGCGCTTCGCCGCGACGAATCACCCTAGGCTGGTCCGAAGCGCCGTCAGTCGCCGCCAGCGGCTGCGTGCTGAAGGTTTTACCGCCATCCTCCGAACGCATGCTGTGCAATTGGGTGCGCTCGCCATCGAACTCTTTCCAGACAATCGCCAGTTTGTGGCCAGCGCTGCCAAGATCGGCGTGGGCCGCGCGCGGGCCGCCTACGGTCAACTGGCCTTCGACCTGCAATTCGCTACCCTGCGCCATCAATCGGCCGTAATGAACGCGGCCGGCGCCTTCTTTCTGATTGAACCAGACGGCGTGGCGCACGCCATCCTTGTCCACCACCAGCGACGGGCCGTGATGCGGGCAACCATCGACTCTCCAACGGTCAAAGGTGGCGCGTTTGACGCTCTCCGGCTTGCCATCCGGCCGCAGACGGGCGATGGCGTGATCGCGTTCGTTCGGTTCAAAGACATGGCGCCACATAAAGAGTGGCGCGCCGTCACGGTCGATGGCGCTGGTCAAGCGGCAGCATTCGCAGGAGTGATCGGCCAGCTTGTATTCCGGCTGGAAGCTGCGGCCGCCGTCGTTGGAGACGGCGGCGTAGATCGCCGCACCGCGATAAGGCGTCTTGCTTGCCTTGGCCGCTTCCAGATCGCGCTTGTCGATCCAGGCCAGCATCACCTTGTTGTCCGGCAACACCAGCATGGACTCGAAGCGATGGGTAATCTCGGCTGTGTCCTTATGCACCGTCAGCGGCGGCGAGAAACTCTGCCCATCGTCAGCCCGCGCCAAACGGATGGCGCCGGTGTTGGGCTTGGGGAACGGATGCGTCCAGGAAACCAGCAGGCCACCATCCGCCGCGAAGGCTATTTTCGGCCGGTTTTCACCGTCGGCTGAAATTGCCTCCGGTTGGGCGTTGACCGCAGCAGGTGCCGACCAGGTTTTACCTTCGTCGGTACTGCGGTAAAGCATCACATGGTCGCCCTGCTTCGCCGCTACCAGCAGGGTGCCATCCGGCGAAAAAGTGGCTGATGCGCCAAGCTCCAACCTTGGCGCCTTTGCCTTGGCCATACCCGGCATGGCATCGGCGGCGGATGCCGTTGGCGGCAACAGGCCGAAGAGCAACACACTCCCGAGAAGCGCCAGCAGGTTAGTAGTCAATGCGGATCTCGCCATGAATAGTGCGCTGCGGGTAGGGGTGGAAGGCATAGTATTTTTCGTTGGTCAGGTTATCGACGCCAAAGGCCGCCCTTACTTGCTTGGCGACACGATAAGAAACCTTGGCATCAAAAGTCGAGAACTTGCTGTTGCCGCCGTAGGTATCCGGCCATTCGTCGGAGTTGTCCGGGTTGTTGTACTGCTTGCCGCTGTATTTGTACCCGAGCGAGGCCGTCCACCGGTCGTCGATGTGATACGCGGCAAACAGGCTGGCTCGCCAATCCGGCACCCGGACCATCCATTTGCCTACAGTCACCGGATTCAGCTGATTTTCCAGCACGCGGGAATGGACGTAGGTCATGCTCGCGGTGAGATCGAGTCCGCGCATGACATTGGGTGCCACATAGGCCACTTCAGCCCCGCGTGCCCGCAGTTTGTCCACGTTCTGGTTGCGTGAGGTATTGGTGTAATCGGTAAAGCTGTAAAGCGCGTCCTCCACCACTTCCTCAAATAGCGAGATGCGCAAAACGCCGTTGCCAACAGCGCCTTCTGCCGTCAAATCCTTGGCAAAAACCTTCTCCGGCTTCAGATTGGGGTCGCTGATGCTGGTCGTCGAACCCTTTTTTTCCGTCTGGAACAGTTCCGTCACAGTCGGGAAGCGGAAGGCCTTGCCGAGGGAGGCGCGGAGATTCCAGTCCGGCGTCGCCTGCCAGGCCACGGTCAGTTTTGGCGAGGTGCCGGACTCTTCACGATCCTTGAAATTGTTCTGGCCCAGCGTCGTCGAATAAATACTGCCATCGCTCGCTTTCCAGCGCTCTTGCCGAACGCCGGCAATCAGGCGGAAACGCGGCGCAAACTTCCACTCGTCCTGAATGTACAAAGCCTCGGTGCTGGTCCGGCCACGATTGGCTGAGGTTAGCGCCGTCTTGCTTGCCTCATCCTGCCAGCGGGAAACGCTGTATTGATCACTGACAAATTTATAGGCGTCCTGATGGAAACCCACCGTCAGCGTATGCCCGGCCTTGCCGCCATCCGGCCGCCAGATGGCACGCAGATCAACATTGTTCCAGCCGGTGTCGTCACCAAACGTCGCCGTCCCGCCACTCGCACTGGCACTGCTCGCCGAACGACTGATGTCGGTCGGCGTCTGGTACAGCGAGAAGGCCGACTCCACGCGCCAGTCCTGAGAAATACGACTGTCAAAAGTGAGGCCGAAAAGGCGGTTGACCGTGTTACTGCTGGTCGGCGCGAAGTTGGCGGCGGTCAGCGTATAGCGCTGGCCGTTGATCAGGATGGCGCTACTGTTGGTTGCCGTGGTAACCGTCTGGCCGGCGGCATTTTTCAGATAGCTATCGGCGCGACTCTCCGAATCGTTGCGCCACTCACCGAATGTAAAGGCAAGGCGGGTATCGGGCGAAAAGTCATAAGCGACACGCACCTTGCCAACATTTTGTACGGTGTGATCCATGCCGTAGGCGCCGAGAATGACCCGCTCCGCGCCGGTCGGATCCTTGTCGATGACATAACCACTGACCGGCGTGCCGCCCGAACCGCTGGTCGCTTTCGAGGCCGTGGCAAAGCTCATCGGCGGGCCATAGCTGTCGAGGTGCGTCGCCAGCATCGAAATGCTCAGATTGCCGCTACGCACCGAGCCGCTGCCCTGCTCCTGATGACCATGGGCAGTCATCTTGGTGTTGTATAGATTGAAGTGCGAGGAGAAGGCCTGGGCACGGGCATGAACCTCGACGCCTTCTTCCGGCCGCCGGGTCGTCATCAGGATCGTGGCGCCAGCCGAGTTACCGGGCAACATCGCGGAAAATGGCCCATAAAGGACGTCGACCGTATCGATTTCCTCGCTGCCGACCAGACTCCAGCGCGCCGGGTAACCGAAGCTGTTGCCGAGCAGATTGGAGAGCAGCAGCCCGTCCGCATAAACCAGTGAGCGGGCGCTCTGCACGGTGCCGGTGGTACGCGCCGCGATGATCGCATTGCGGTCGCCAATGTAGCGTTTGCGAATCTGCAGGCTGGGCAGGTATTTGACGATGTCTTCGGTATTGACCACATTCATTTGCCGCGCCTGCTCGCCGGTCACTTCGGCTTGCGGCGACGGGTTCTGTACGGCAACCGTCGGCCGCGCCTGGCGCACGGTCATTCCAGCGAGTTCCTTCGCGGGTTCGTCGGCCACATCGGCGGCCAGCAAAGGGCCAGAGGCGAAAAGGGAAACGATCGCCAGTGTGAGCGGCTTGAGTCGGTGCAGGTTCATGGAATGCCTAGTGGATCAGGGATTGGGTTGGGTCAAAAAAGCGATCTTCACGATATTGGCGCGCTGTGCTGCAGCCATCACATCGGCCACCTTCTCGTATTGCACCTTGCGATCAGCCCGCAGGTGCAGCTCGGGCTGCCGAGCGCTGACCGCAGCAAAGCGGGCATCGAGCGCGTCGCGGTGAATGGCCTCGCCGTTGAGGAAAATCAGGCCGTCGGCATCAATCGCCAGCTGGATGACTTCCGGCTTGTCATCCAGCTTGGTCGCGGTGACTTGTGGCAGGTCAATCGGCACCGCCTGATGAAAGAGCGGCGCGGTGATGATGAAAATGACCAGCAAAACCAGCATCACATCGACCAGCGGCGTCGTGTTGATTTCGGCCATCGGCTGGGTAACGCCGCCTTCGTCGAAGCTTCCGAAAGACATGATCAGGCCTGCCGACTGGCGCGGGCGGCGCCGATATCGACCAGATTGACGTTGCCGCCGACGCGCACGCCGGTCGTCAGGTAAGCGTGCAGATCATGGGCAAAACCATCGAGCTGCACAGCAACCAGCCGATTGGCGCGAGTGAAGGCGTTATAGGCAAGTACCGCCGGAATCGCGACAAACAGGCCGGCGGCGGTCATGATCAGCGCCTCGCCAACCGGGCCGGCGACCTTGTCGAGTACCACCTGCGTCGCGCCGGAGAGTCCGACCAGCGCGTGATAGATCCCCCAGACCGTACCGAAAAGACCGATAAAGGGTGCGGTCGACCCGACAGAAGCGAGAAAAGTAAGACCGCGCTCGATCCGCGATTGCGTATTGACGATGTGCGAACGCATCGAACGGGTCAGAAACTCGCTGGCATTGACCCCGGCACCGATTCCCCGTGCGGCGTTTTGCTGATGCGCCTGGGCGGCATGCGCGCTGGTCAGCGCCAGACCGGCGAAGATGCCGGATGGATCGTCGCGGCGCAGCGATTCAAGGGCCTCAGGCAATGAATTGGCGCTCCAGAAGCCGGTCAGCGCACGCTCCTGCGAGCGCGAGGCGCGTAGCGTCGACATTACTTTGCCGATGATGACTGACCACGAGGCCAGCGATAACAGCGCCAGAATAATGGCGGTGGTGTGGGTAACCAGGTCTCCCTGGTTCCAGAAGTGGGCGAGGCCCATTGGCGATTCCATGCGTGGCTTTCCTTACTCAAGTGCAAAAGTGATCGGCACAATCACCGAAGATTCAACCGGCTCATCGCCCCGCTTGGCCGGGACAAAACGCCATTGGGCAACCGCCTCGGCTGCGGCCTTGTCGAGCCGTGCGAAAGTGCTGGATTTTGAAATAGCGACATCCAGTGCCGTGCCCTGCGCACTGACGCGAACTTTCAATAAAACCTTGCCCTCCTCGGTATTTCGACGAGAAAGCGCGGGATAAACCGGTTTGGGGTTATGCAGATAATCCGCATCAAATCGCGCTGCCACGACGGCAACAGGCGGTGCGGGCGCCGCCGGGGGTGCTGCAATCGGCTGCACCGTGGGCGTTGGCGGCTGCGGGGCGACGGCAAAACTACTCGGACTGGGCTCTTTGCTTGTCACTGCCAACACCGGCTGAGCTTGCACCGGTTGCGGCCGACGCACGGGCTTGGGGGGCGGCGGCAAGGGTTTGGGCGGCTCGACTTTCTTTTCTTCCATCATCGGCAGAAGACGAACGCTGATACTTGGCGGCAACTGGATCAGATCATTCTTGACCGAAAGATAGAGCGCCCCATAGGCGAGCAATAGATGCAAAGCCACCACAACACCACCATTGACCAGACGCTCGCTCAATGACGGGCGAATTTCGGCACAATCCAGCGGCGGCAAGGCAATCGAAGTCACAGCATTTCCTGATTTTGATACGGATCAAATATTGTTTAAAAACAACAATTTGCGCGGCCGAATTCTAAATGGCGGCGGCAGTTTTAACGATGTGGCAAATCGTCGCACCCCAAGTGGCGCAGCCTTGAAATGAGCCTCGTCGGCACAATCAGGTGGCTCGCCCAGCACCCGAAAAATGCGCTGCCTGCTTGAGCAAGTAAAATAGCGAAATGACCATTGATCGCCTGCACCTCTCGCCAGAAACACCTGAATGGCGGCGGAGCCTTCCCTATCTGTTACTGGCGATTGCCTTGCACATTGCGGTACTTTTCTACCCAATGACGATCGTCAGCGGCATGCTGAAGACCACACCACCGCTCAGCGCCACGCTCAAAATGGAACAAGCCGCCCCAGCGCCCGTGGTCGAGCCGGCAAAAGAGCTGCCCTCGCCGCCGCCAGTAGCCAGCAGCTCGCGCCGGGAACGGCCAGTCCCCAAGCCACGTGCCGTCATTGCCATGACGCCGGAACAGGCAGCCCCCAGCGCCGTTTTTGCCGTACCAACACCCGTCGTTGCCCCGCCACTAGCCGCGCCCGCCGCCCCCGTAGTCACCAACCCTGCACCCACAACATTCAGCCCGGCACGCTTTGACGCGGCCTATCTGCATAACCCGCGCCCCAACTACCCAGCCGTTTCCCGCCGCCTGGGTGAAGAAGGCAAAGTGCTGCTCAGGGTTCTCGTCAGCCCGGATGGCCGGGCGGCTGCGGTCAACCTGGAAAAAAGCAGTAATTTCGAGCGACTCGACGAAGCGGCCCGTCAGGCCGTGGCGCAATGGCGCTTTGTGCCGGCCAAGCGCGGCGACGAAACCGTTGAGGCGACCATCATCATTCCGCTGGTCTTTCGACTGGAGGATTGAGTCAGATTAATACGCGGGATTTTCAGTCAGTAGAATTGACGATGGGGACCGAAGTCCCCACCGGCTGTCTTGAGTAACAAGGCTTCAGCGGCCCCGGCTAACCGTTTTTAGGCGGCAATAGCGAATTGCTCATCATTGGCAATTATGGATTTGCTTCATTAACGTCGATCGCCTGACGAGTTGCCTACTCACCTTTGCCCGCCCTGTCGAAACCAGTGCACCCCCATCTAAAAGCACCGTGATGCCCTTAGGTGGAGGTGAGGGGAATCGAACCCCTGTCCAGAACGCCTCCAGATTGTCGGAATTACAACCATGGGGAGAATGGTACAGCAGCGTTCGAGGCCTTTCAATCGAATGGACACAATGGATTGTTGTTTACTTGTAACCAAAGGTAGGCGGTTTAATGGCCACACCACTGGCGGCGGTCGCCCTGACCAAACGGCAAGGACTGGCGCTCGGTCAGATTCAGCGTGCTGCGCAGCTTGCCGCTGCTCCCGTCGAAAAGTACGTTGAAGCGGGCGGGCTCATTAAAGTCGTCGCACCAGCGCCATTCCCAGACCAACTCATCGCGCGCTGCAAAATACATCGTCCAATCTGGCCAGGGTGGACCAATGATGCGTAACACTTGGTCCTGTGTCATGCCCGGCTGGAGACGGGCAAAGTGCTTTTGGTCGAGGACGTTTTCCCGACTCGTCAAGACTCCTTGTGCGTCGATTCGCAGCATATAGGTTTGAAAACCTGCCGGCCCGCGTGGGTAGACGAGCAATTGGCTACCGTCCGGTTCCGCGAAGCGCATGGCTGGCTCGCCCATCAACTGAATGACATCCGCGTCGCTGCTGACGCCCAACCCCAAGCCTCGCCCAGCGTAGGAGGCGCAGCCAGCAATCAGAATGGCGCAGATCAGCGTAATGATGTTTTTCATGGGGTCGCCTGGACTATGTGAGCAAAGGCATTTCGATCTCTTTCAAAGATCCCGTTCAGCACTTAATAGCCGCTCGCAATAACGGGCGATCAAATCAACCTCCAGGTTGATCTTGCTCCCCGCCTTAAGTTGGTTGAGCGTTGTGTTTTCCAGTGTGTGCGGAATCAGGTTGATGGTAAAAACCTGGCCGCTGACTTCGTTGGTGGTCAGGCTTGTTCCGTTGACCGTCACTGAACCCTTGCGTGCAATATATTTGGCGATTTCCTTGGGGGCCAGAATTTCGAGCAGGCGGTTGTCGCCTATCGGGTCGAATCGCAGCACTTCGCCAACGCCATCAACATGCCCAGAAACCAAGTGGCCGCCGAGCCGGTCGGATAAACGTAGCGCCTTTTCCATGTTGATTTCACCTGGGGCATCAAGGCCAACGGTGCAGGACAGCGTTTCAGGCGAGACATCGACCATAAAATGATTGCCTTCAGTCGCTACCACGGTCAGGCAAACGCCATTGCAGGCAATCGAATCGCCCAGCGCGACATCGTCCAGGCTGAGCTGGCCGGCATCGACATGCAGGCGGAAGCCGGCTTCGCGGACGGTGAGATGCGTGATGCGGCCGACTGCCGCAATAATTCCAGAGAACATGGTTGAACCTGTGGAGAGCAAAAGGGAAACTTTATCACGCCTGCTTCCGCCGGCTGATTGCAGAAAATGACAAATGGGCATAAGGTCATGAGCTGCATGTAATTTATCGGCCGAGGGGGGAGAAAAGTGAAGAAGACACTGCTTGCGACGCTGTTTTTGGCAATCACCAGCGGCGCCTTGGCCGACATCACGATTGGCGTCACCCTCTCGCTGACCGGGCCGGCTGCCTCGCTCGGCCTGCCAGAAAAAAACACCATCGAGCTGTTACCCAAGGTGATCGCCGGACAGACCGTCAATTACCTCATTCTCGACGATGCTTCCAATCCGGCGACGGCGATCAGCAATACGCAAAAGCTGATCGGCGAACACCAGGTCGATCTGATCATCGGCTCGACGACGGTTTCAAACTCGCTGGCCATGATCGACCTCGTCGCCGAGAACGAAACGCCGATGATCTCCCTGGCCGCCGCCGCCCGCCTCATCGCACCGATGGATGCCCAGCGTCAATGGGTGTTCAAGACAGCGCACGACGACACCCAGATGTCGACGGCGATCATCGAGCACATGACCAATCATGGCGTTAAGAGCGCCGCCTATATCGGTTTTTCCGACGCCTATGGCGACACCTGGTGGCAGGCGTTCTCCTGGCTGGCCGAAGTGCGCCGGATCAAAATGCTCGGCAACGAACGCTTTCACCGCGCCGCTACCGACGTCAGCGAACAGGTACTGAAGCTGCTCGCCACGCAGCCGGATGCGGTGCTGATTGGCGGCGCCGGCTCGCCGGCAATGCTGCCCGCGCAAGCGCTCAGGGAACACGGATACACCGGCCTGATCTACCAGACGCACGCCGTCGCCAATGACAATTATCTACGTGCTTGCGGCCCGGCTTGCGAAGGTACCCTACTGCCGAGCAGCCCCTTGCTGGTCGCCGAACAGTTGCCGGCCGACAATCCGGTAAAGCCGGCGGCGCTGGCCTATATCAAGCAATACCAGGCCGCGTATGGCGCGGGCAGTATCAATGCCTTTGGCAGCTACGCCTGGGATGCCGGATTGTTGCTCGGTAACGCCGCGCCCATCGCGCTGAAAACAGCACCGCCGGGCAGTCGCGAATTTCGCGTTGCCCTGCGTGATGCGCTGGAAGGCACGACCAATCTGGCAGCCGCCAATGGCGTCTTCAACATGAGCGCCAACGATCACCTCGGTTTGGACCAGCGCGCCCGCGTCATGGTCACCATTCGGCAAGGCCGCTGGAAACTGGTCCACTGAGCATTTTACCAGACCACGCTTGCCGCCCCGG
>JAUYQT010000436.1 GCA_030697085.1 Azonexus sp.
GCTGGCCCTGCCGTACATTCTCGGCAATCTGGCTGATCCGCTGATTTACATGCTTGGCCTCGGTTACGGCCTGGGGGCGATGCTGCCCACCGTTGAAGGCCAGCCGTACATCAACTTTCTCGCCGCCGGCACCGTGTGCGCCTCGACGATGAATGCGGCGACTTTCGAGGCGCTTTACTCGGCTTTCTCTCGTATGCATGTCCAGAAAACCTGGGATGCGATTCTCAACACGCCGCTTGGCCTGGCCGATGTGGTGGCCGGCGAGTTGTTCTGGGCGGCGACCAAGTCGCTGTTTTCCGGGGCGGCCATCCTCGTCGTGATTGCCGCGCTCGGCCTGACGCATGGCCCGATGCTGCTCTGGGCGCTGCCGGCCATCGTCCTTACCGGGCTGGCTTTTGCCGGGCTGGGGCTGATCTGGAATGCGCTGGCGCCGTCCTACGATTTTTTCATGTATTACTTCACGTTGTTCATCACGCCGATGACGCTGATTTCCGGGGTGTTTTTCCCGACCGATCAGTTGCCCGGCTGGCTGGCGGCGATTGGTGGCTGGCTGCCGCTGGCCCAGGGCGTGGCGCTGATTCGGCCGTTGCTGGCCGGGCAGGTGCCGGAAAATGCGCTGATCCATATCATGGCGCTGCTCGTCACCGCCGGCGTAGCCTTTGCCATTGCCTTGCATCTGACCCGCCGTCGCTTGCTCAAGTAGGATACGCCCATGGAAACCTTGCTCGTTCTGACCAATTGCCCTGACGAAGAAACCGCCAACACCATTGCGCTGGCCGTGGTCGAGGCCCAACTGGCGGCCTGCGTCAATATTCTGCCGCGTGTCCAGTCGATTTATCGCTGGCAGGGCGTCGTTGAATCGGCCACCGAAATCCCCCTGTTTATCAAGTCGACCGCAGCCAACTACCCGGCGCTGGAAAAGCTGATCGCCGGGCTGCATCCCTACGAAATCCCCGAAATCATTGCCCTGCCCATGGCGCAGGGCTTGCCGGCTTACCTGAACTGGGTGGCGGCGGAAACTCTCAAATGACCCTGCGCGTAATTTTCCTTCTGTTTTCTTTCCTTTTTTCCCTGGCCCATGCTCAGGAGTTTCTCGACCCCGCCGTCGCATTCAAACCTTCCGCCAAAGCGCTGGATGCTCAAACAATCGAGATTCGCTTTGAAATTGCCAAGGGCTATTACCTTTATCGCAACGCCTTTCGGGTCGTCGCCGATGGCGATATGGCCAAGGTTGGGGCGCTACAGATCCCCAAAGGCAAGGAAAAGGATGACGAGAATTTCGGCATGGTTGAGGTCTATTACAAGACGGTCACCTTTCTTGCACCGGTGGAGCGCAGTACCTCAGGCGTACTCCCACTAACCCTGAAAATCACCTCCCAGGGCTGCGCCGATGCCGGTGTCTGCTATCCGCCGCAAACACAAAACCTGAGCCTGACCCTACCCGACCCAGCAACCACGCCCTCGGCGAATATCACGCCAGCCGGCGAGGGTGATGAAAGCGGTCAAATTGCCAACGCGCTAAAAGAAGCCGGCTTCTGGGCCAATTTGCTCTTCTTTTTTCTGGCCGGACTCGGCTTATCGCTGACCCCCTGCGTCTTCCCGATGATTCCCATCCTCTCCGGAATTATTGCCGGGCAGGGCCACAAAGTGACGCGCGGTCGCGGCTTCGCGCTGGCCATGGCCTATGTGCTGGGCATGGCGCTGACCTACGCCGCAGCTGGCGTCGCCGCCGGGCTGACCGGCACGCTGCTCGCCGCCGCGCTGCAAAGCCCGTGGGTGCTCGGCAGCTTCGCGCTGGTCTTCGTCGTCCTGTCGTTCTCGATGTTCGGCTTTTACGAGCTGCAACTGCCGACCGCGCTGCAAAGCAAACTGTCGGAAGAAGCCGGCCACCTGCGCGGCGGGCGCGGCATCGGCGTGTTCACCATGGGCGCCCTGTCGGCGCTGATCGTCGGCCCCTGCGTCGCCGCACCGCTGGCCGGCGCGCTGCTCTACATCGGGCAGACGCACGATGCGGTGCTCGGCG
>JAUYQT010000489.1 GCA_030697085.1 Azonexus sp.
GCGAAATGCCCATCCGGCTGGCACCACGCGTTCTTTACAATCCGAATCTGACCGGCGTCTGGTTCGGTGGCGTGATGGAGGTCATCAATAACGTCACCATGCTCACCGTCGTTCTCGTCGGTGCAGCTTTTATTCGCGAGCGTGAGCACGGCACCATTGAGCATCTGCTGGTTATGCCGCTGACGCCGTTCGAGATCATGATGGCTAAAATCTGGGCAAACGGCCTGGCCGTGCTGCTCGGTGTCACTTTCGCGCTGAGCGTGATGGTGAAAGTGATTTTGCAGGTGCCGATTGTCGGTTCCTTGCCCCTGTTTCTGGCGACGGCGGTGGTTTATCTGTTTGCAGCGGCCTCAATCGGCATCTTTCTTGGCACACTGGCCCGTTCGATGCCGCAATTGGGGCTGCTGATGATTCTTTGCATCATTCCACTCATGATGTTGTCAGGTGGTGTGACGCCGCGTGAGAGCATGCCGGAGATTATCCAGAACATCATGCTGGCCGCACCGACGACGTATTTTGTTCGCATGGCGCAGGCCATTCTTTATCGGGGCGCTGGCTTCGACGTCATTTGGCGCGACCTGTTGGCCATGATGGCGGTTGGCGGTTGCTTCTTTGCCATCGCCTTGCTCCGTTTTCGCAAGGCAGTAACCCAGACACAGGGCTGAGGTGTGTCAGGATTCGTTGATATGAATCATGGGCTGCAGGGTGGTGTTGACCGAGCATGGCGTCCCGGTTTTCCCTGTAACCGAACTCGGGATCAACATGATTTTCTTCAGACACGTAATTTTGGCCGTTGTGATAACCACCTTGCTGGCGCCGGCTCAGGCAACGGAGCCGGCTGAGCGACAATTCGAAGCCCTGGCCCTGTTGCCAGCAGCCAGCCTGCACGCCAAGCCAGGAGAAAAAATCGAAGTAGATATCGACCTTGCGGCAAGTTCGGGTTTTAGCGTTGATGTCGTCGGCGAACGGGTTGAGGTGCGTTACCGGATGGCTTTTAATCAAATTGCCGAAGGCTGGAACTGGCGCCCACTGGCTGATCCTGCGGTCGACGACTATTACCAGTACAAATTCCTGCCGTTGCAGTCAGTGGCCGTTGAGCGCGGTGAATATGCGTTTGAAGACAAAATTGGCGTTACGCAGCAGATGAAGGTGAGCTGGCGCTACGACTACTTTCTTGCTTTTGAAAATCTCTATGATTTCTACCCGCGCCTGGGAGATGACGAGGCCGGTTTCAGCGCCGATTTACCGGCCAGCGTCGCCACTCATCTCGGCTTGCGGGCGAGGGCGCACTTGATCGAACCGGTGATCAGCGAAAGCACCACTTTCTGGAAGGCGACGCATGGCAAGCCGGTTGATTTCACGCTAAAAAAACGCTACCTGATGGGCGCGCTGGATGGCGTGGATTTTGTCGATACCCGCAATGGCGAAGTGCTTTGCCGCATCCAGCCCGGTCAGGCTCGCTGCTCAACCCGCTGAACCCTTCTGCATTTGCCGCATGAAGCGCGCCATGCCTGTTGTCAGAGTGTTCCGAGGGGAAAAAGGCAGAGTTGAGTTAATTCGAGATTGATTTGGAATTAACTCAACTCAACTCGCAGTTAAGTTAATAGCTTGTTTTTCAGCGATAAACCAGTACTGGCACCTTCGAATGAGTCAGCACCTTGTTGGTTTCGCTGCCCAGCAAAAAGCCACTAAAACCGCGTCGACCGTGGGAGGCCATAAAGATCAGGTCGGCGCCGGATTTTTCGGTGGCTTCGATAATTGCCTCGTAGGGCACATCACTGGTTGCCGAGATGACCGCGCATTCAACACCTTCAGCCAGGCACAAGGCTTGAACTTCACCTAGATATTGGGTGGCTTGCGCATCAGCCAGTTCAGCAAATTTCTCCGGCGTTGTCGGGTCAATCAACGCCCCTTCACCAAAGTAGGCAATTGGGTATTCCGGCTTGGCGAAAAATACCGTGATGCGGGCGCCGGCTTCCTTGGCAAAGGCCACCGCTCGTTTGGCAGTGGCCTGGGAAAGTTCGGAGCCGTCGGTTGGGACAAGAATATGTTTAAACATGGTCTACCTCCTGAAACTATCTGCTGGCGTTGCATTCCGCCCTCTTGAAGTTCATGCTACGCCAAGTCAGGAGGAAATAAAACATGCGACTCAGTTTTCTCGGTGCGGCTGGTGAAGTGACCGGTTCCTGTACGTTGGTGGAAACCGGTGACACCCGCTTTCTGGTCGATTGCGGCATGTTTCA